>JAGCAN010000143.1 GCA_017652685.1 Oscillospiraceae bacterium | reverse complement strand
GTTCTCGAGTGCACAGGCGTTTACCTGACCAAGGAAAAGGCACAGGCTCACATCGATGCAGGCGCTAAGGTCGTTGTCATGTCCGGCCCTGCAAAGGATGATACTCCGATGTTTGTCTGCGGTGTCAACCTTGACAAGTACACTGCTGACATGCAGTTCGTTTCCAATGCCTCCTGCACCACCAACTGCCTTGCTCCTATGGCAAAGGTTATCAACGACAACTTCGGCATTATTGAAGGCCTCATGACCACTGTTCATGCCTCCACTGCTACTCAGGCTATCGTTGATGGCTTCCCCAAGAAGAAGGATCTCCGCGGCGCTCGCTCCATCTACAATAACATCATCCCCTCCTCCACCGGCGCTGCAAAGGCAGTCGGCAAGGTCATCCCCGAGCTCAACGGCAAGCTCACCGGTATGGCAATGCGTATTCCTGCTCCGGACGTGTCTGTTGTTGACCTGACTGTCCGCCTCGAGAAGTCCGCTACCTATGATGAGATCTGCGCTGCTATGAAGGCTGCATCGGAAGGCCCGATGGCTGGTGTTCTTGAGTATGTTGATGACGAGGTCGTTTCCTGCGACTTCCGTACGGATGCCCACACCTCCATTTTTGATGCACAGGCTGGCATCGCTCTTAACGGCAACTTCGTAAAGCTCGTTGCATGGTATGACAATGAGTGGGGCTTCTCCAACAAGATGCTCGATCTCACCCGTCACATCGACAGCGTTCGCAACGCATAATTAATCTGATTCTGAAAAAATCCGGAGCTTCGGCTCCGGATTTTTTTGCTTGAACGTAGAATTATTCAGTTTATAGATTTTATAGACCAGGAAAAACAAACCACCTCTTTACGATTTTTCCAGCTCTCCGTGATAAAACTCTATACCACCGATGTTGGTGACTTCTGAATAACCGGCTTCTTTCAGTATGGATACGGCGTAACGGCTGCGGTTACCGCGATAGCAGTAGACAAAGAGCGGCGTGTTTTTATCAGGTACTGTCTGCAGAACGGGAGTGGGGATGGCTTGCAGAGAAACAAATGTGCTGCCGGGAATATGGCCTGCTTGATAATCCTCTTCTTCGCGCACGTCGAGGAGCAATGCATTCGGTGTTTCCCGAAAGGCTTTAAGGCCGGAAAGAAATTGATCCGTCTGGCGATTCTGCCAGGCTGTTTTTTCTTCCTCCCGTTTTGCCTGTAGGTCTACAATGCGTTTTTTTGTATCAGATGCAGACAGAATCAGGCTGACGGCTAAACCGGCGAGTGCTGTACCGAGTTTGATAATGCGTGTTATGGTCATGGAAGTCCTCCAAATAGATATTCTTCCTATGAATTTACCTGAAAGAAAGAGAAAAAGCAAGTGCTTTTACTTGCAAAGTATGTGAATCTATTGTAAAATCATCGAGCATGTAATGGGACGGTGGAGACGGTTTATGAAAGAAAGAACAGCAAAGAAGCAGAACTTTATGCATGGCGCTGCAATCCTGACGATTGGCGTTATGATTATGAAGGTGCTTGGGGCAATATATAAGGTTCCTCTGGCGAATATTCTGGGAGACTACGGATACGGCCTGTTTCTTGCTACTTACAATGTTTACAATATTTTCTTTACCCTTTCCACAGCAGGGTTACCGGTTGCACTTTCCCGCCTGATTGCCGAGGCAGATGCCAACTGTCTGGAGGCGAGAAAAGAAAAAACCTTCCGGACTGCAATCGGGACTTTCGCTGTGATTGGGATTCTCTTTTCCTCCATCATGTTTTTTGGGAATGGCTGGCTGGCTGAGGTCTACCTGAGGAAACCAGATGCAGCACTGAGTGTTAAGGCAATGGCACCGGCAATCCTTCTGGTTTGTCTGGTATCGGCCTATCGGGGATACTGCCAGGGAAACGGAAATATGATTCCTACAACGGTTGATGAAGTGCTGGAAGTGCTTTTCAAGGTGATCTCCGGGCTGATCCTTGCGGGGGTACTTGTTAAGGCAGGCTACGACCTGCCGGTGGCATCTGCCGGGGCAATTCTGGGAGTATCCATCGGATCGGTAGTTTCTTTAGGATATATGCTATTTTACAAGAAAAGGAACTATTCGTATGTCGGGGTACCGGGCGGAAAAACAGAGAGTACTGTAAAGATTGTTCGGGATATTCTGCGTATCGGAATCCCGATTTCTCTCGGCGCGAGTATTATGGCAATTCTAAGCTCCCTCGATCCCGGAATCTGTGAGAGCAGATTGGCTGCAGCAGGATTTTCCAAATATGATGCAGGCGTGCTGTACGGAGTCTATGCCAAGGTACAGACGCTGTTTAATCTTCCTGCAGCATTCATGACACCGTTGACGATTGCAATCGTCCCTGCAGTTGCCGGGGCTATGGCAATCGGAAACAAGACAGAAGCGGAAAAAACATCGGAAGACGCTATGCGCATTGCCTCTGTAATTTCCATGCCGATGGGTGTCGGGCTTTCGGTTCTTTCTTACCCGATTGTCAACGTGCTTTATCCGAACAGTAACGCAGCAGGGCCGGGGCTTTTGAGCATCATGGGCATTGCATCCTTCTTCATCTGTCTGGTGCTGATGGAGAACGCCATTCTCCAGGCATCCGGGAAAGAAAGACTGCCGATGGTTGCGCTGGTCAGCGGCTCTTTGCTGAAAATCCTTATTAACTGGATAATCATTGCAATCCCATCAGTAAATATTTATGGTGCACCGATCGGGACACTGTTTGGTTATTGCTGTATGGCGGTGCTGGATTATATCTTTATCCGCAAGGCACTGGGAGAGAACCCGAATCTTGGAAAGGTACTTGTCAGACCGCTGCTGTGCAGCGTTCTGATGGGAGCGTCTGCTTACGGTGTCTATTCTCTCTGCAGCCATCTGATCGGGACAACGGGTACATTAAAAATGCTTGTCAGCATGGCACTGGCCGTTGCAGCAGGGGTTGTAATTTATGTTGCAGCTGTGGTTCGATCAAAAGCAATAACCAATGAGGATATGAAGCTGATTCCCGGCGGAGAGAAACTGGGCAGACTGCTGCATATGAAATAGAAATTCGGATAAATGGTTTGTTCTGGTAATACAAGGGGGAGAAAATGCGGTTAGATAAATATCTGAAGGTTTCGAGGTTGATCAAACGGAGAACCGTTGCCAACGAGGCATGTGATGAATCGTGCATTCTGGTAAACGGAAGAGAGCAAAAAGCCGGGTACCAGGTGAAGATCGGAGACATCATCCAGCTGAACCTGGGCAGAAAGATGCTGAAAGTGGAAGTTCTTTCTACCGAGGATAACGTCAGTAAAGCATCTGCAGCGGCAATGTATAGGGAAATACAGGAAACATAAAAAACGGGCCTGATGGCCCGTTTTTTATACAACTATATTGGGATTATACCGACAATTCTTTAAGAATTGCAGGTGCGGTTTCCTCGTCACAGGAAACGCTGATCACAAAATCAATATGCTCTTTTTCGGCAAAACCGCAGAGCCAGGTAAAGAATGCCGTGACAGCTTCTTCACTTCGGTCATTGACAAGTTTAAAGAAATTGTCAATGAAGATATGGGTAATGTCATAATTGCCGGAGTGAACCCCACAGATTGCACCTTTCAGAAATTCATACGAACCGATGTCATAAATACCGGCATCAATCAGACGTGCCTGATAGGGAATATCAAAAGTAAGCTTACGATCTTTTTCAATAACTACAACATCGCCGTTTGCCTCATTCACTGCTTCGATAACAAGGTCAACCAGCTTTTTGGTTTTTCCCGAACCCTTCATTCCTAAAATTGTTTTTACCATAACGAAAAACTCCTTTAAAAAATTTGCCGGATTGCGGCATACCGTTTGAGTTACTTCTATACTACCATTTTTTGAGAGTTTAGGCAAGGGAGAAAACGAAGAATGTTGCCAACTATGTGAGAATAAATCCGCCGCCGAGGACGCGGTCTTCCGCATAGAGAACAGCACTCTGACCTGCTGCCGGGGCACGGACTGGTTCTTCACAACGAATCACTACTGTATTGTCCCCGCAGATGCGGGCTTTACAGCGTGGGTTTTCCCACTTCGTGTGCCGGACACGGACGGTTGCTGAAATCTCGTCGGAAGGGGGCTCACATAACCAATTGAAATCGCGTGCATGGACTTCTGTTTGGAAGAGCTCGTCCCAGAAAGCGAGCTCGATGGTGTTGTCAGCGGAGCTGATTTTATTGATATAGATCTTCCGTCCGTCGATCAGGCCGGGAAAACGCTGCCCAACAGTATAGCAGTGAATACCCTTATGGATGCCGATTTCCTGGCCGTGCAATAGCAGCTTCCCCGGAGAAGGAAGAGCAGTCCTTTTTGAGAGCCACCCAATGTAATCCTTATCCGGAATAAAACAGATCTCCATACTGTCCGGTTTGTGAGCAACAGGGAGAGTGAATTCCTCTGCCATGGCTCTCACTTCCCGTTTGGCATATTGCCCGAGAGGAAGGACAAGCTTTCTGAGCTGTTCGAGAGTAATGCGACAGAGCATATAACTCTGGTCGTTTTCCGGATGGCCTTTGAAAAGCATTCCGTTTTTGGCACGGGCATAGTGTCCTGTCGCGATCGAATCTGCTCCGATTTTGTCGGCGTACGAGAGGAGATGTTTAAACTTTACAGCGGGATTGCAGAGAATGCAGGGATTCGGTGTTTCTCCGCTGAGATAAGCCTGCTGAAAAGGAGTACATACTTTTTCTTCCAGCTCAGCTTTTATATCGATTGAATCAAAGCGAATGCCGACATAGGCAGCAGCTTCTTCCGCACAGGTAAGTGCTGTCTCGTCTGCATTATCGAGGTATAGCCCCACCACTTCATATCCTGCTTTTTTTAACAACACGGAGGTGACAGCAGAGTCTACTCCGCCGGAAAAACCAAGAACGATTCTTTCCATTCTATTTCTCCAGATAGATCATCAGTACGCTGATGTCAGCGGGAGACACGCCGGAAATTCTGCTTGCCCGTCCGAAGTTTTCCGGACGGATTTTCTTGAGCTTCTCACGTGCTTCCAGGCGCAAACCGGTAACGACATCATAATTCAGATCGACGGGGATTGTTTTTGCCTCCAGCCTTGCGAACTCTTCGACCTGTTTTAACTGGCGCTGAATATAGCCTTCATATTTCAGCGTGATTTCCACCTCGTTAACAATCGCTTTGTTCAGCACAGGCCGGGAGGGATCAAACAGTGTCAGGTCCATATAATGCACTTGTGGCCGGCGGATCAGATCGGCAAGGGATGCACCGCTCTGCATGGGAGTGGTACCGCAGGAGGAGAGATAAGTATTCAATGCCTCCGTCGGCGGCAGGAAAGTATGTTCCAGCCGTATCACTTCCTGCTCAACAACAGCATATTTTTTCTGTACGGAATGATACTGTTCCTCGGAAACAAGACCAATTCGGTATCCGAT
>JAGCAN010000142.1 GCA_017652685.1 Oscillospiraceae bacterium | reverse complement strand
TCCTCCAGAACAGTGACGTCCGCTTTTTCGTCTCCGGTGAGCAGCTCATATGCTGCTGTCAACCCGGCAGGACCTCCCCCGATAATGACAATTTTCTTCATCCGATTTCTTCTCCTGTTTGTAAAGATGGATTGGAAAGCCGATAAAACCAGTAGTTTTCTTCCAGCGGATTCCGGCTGTCCAATCCATCTTTACAAACAGGAGAAGAAATCGGATGAAGAAAATTGTCATTATCGGGGGAGGTCCTGCCGGGTTGACAGCAGCATATGAGCTGCTCACCGGAGACGAAAAAGCGGACGTCACTGTTCTGGAGGAAACCGACATTCTCGGTGGGATTTCCAGAACGGTGGAATACCGCGGAAACCGTATGGATATGGGCGGACACCGGTTCTTTTCCAAGGTTCCGGAAGTAAATGACTGGTGGGAAAAGATGATGCCGATGCAGGGCGCCCCCTCCTATGACGACATTGTCCTCGGCCGGTCACCGGAGCTTGCTCCCGGGGGCCCTGATCCGGAGAAAACCGACGTCGTTATGCTGAAACGCCGCAGAGTCTCCCGCATTTTTTTCGACGGCAAATTCTATGCCTATCCGATCTCCCTGAAACCGGAGACTTTCCGGAATATGGGTCTCAAAACAACAGTGGAATGCGGCTTCAGTTATCTCGGTGCCATGCTGCACAAGCTGCCGGAAGACAACCTTGAAAATTTTTATATCAACAGCTTCGGACGGAAGCTTTACTCCATGTTCTTCGAGTATTACACCGAAAACCTCTGGGGCCGTCATCCCAGTGAGATTGACGCCTCATGGGGTGCCCAGCGCACCAAAGGCCTGTCGATCACAGGTATTCTGAAGGACGTTTTCGGAAAAGTCTTCCATGTGCGCAACAGAGAGGTCAACACGTCCCTGATCGAGGAGTTCAAATATCCGAAGCTCGGGCCGGGAGAACTCTGGGAAGTCGTCGGGCAGAATGTGGAAAAGCTCGGCGGGAAGATCCTGTATAATGCCTGCGTCACCGGCTTTCGGAAAGAGGGGAACCGCCTGGTATCTGCCACTTATGAAAAGGATGGACAGACATTTACCATCGAAGGCGATGTGTTCGTCTCCTCCATGCCGATCAAAGATCTTATCGGCGGGATGAATGATGTTCCTCCCGAACCGGCGCGCATTGCGAAAGGCCTTCCCTACCGTGACTATATGACGCTCGGCGTCCTTGTGAAAAAACTAAATCTGGAGAACAGGACCGGGCTGAAGACCATCGGCAATATCGTCCCGGACTGCTGGGTTTACGTCCAGGACAGGACAGTAAAAATGGGCCGCTTCCAGATTTTCAACAACTGGTCGCCTTATCTGGTGAAGGACATTGAAAACACCGTCTGGGTCGGGCTGGAGTACTTCTGCAATGAGGGGGATGCATTCTGGAACCAGACGGAGAAGGAATTTGCAGCGCTCGGCATCGAGGAGATGCTGAAAATCGGCCTGATTTGCGACAGAAGCGATGTTCTGGACACACATATGGAGCGCGTTCGGAAAGCATACCCTGCTTATTTCGACACCTATGCAGAAATCGACACGCTGCGGAACTATCTGGATACCATTGAAAACCTTTACTGCGTCGGCCGGAACGGCCAGCATCGCTACAACAATCTCGATCACTCGATGATGACATCATTTGAAGCAGTCAAATGCATCCGCTCCGGCAGCCGTGACAAATCCACCATCTGGAATGTCAACACCGAGCAGGAATACCACGAAGAAAAGCAGAAGGCGTAAAATACCTTCTGCTTGAACTTATGTCATTTCTGTAGTACAATAAAGAGCAGAAAATCCCGAAAAACATCACAACTGAAGGAGACATTGTTATGGACTTTACCAAAACCGTACTCGGCATTGAGCTTGGCTCCACCAGAATTAAAGCCGTGCTTCTGGATGAAAAACATCTCCCGATCGCCTCGGGCGGATTTGAATGGGAAAACCAGCTGGTTGACGGTATCTGGACGTATGATATGGACACCGTGCACACCGGCATTCGTGCCTGCTATGCGGATTTGAAGCGAGACATTGCAGAAAAATTCGGCTGTGTGCCCGAGACTTTCGGAGCCATTGGTGTGTCTGGTATGATGCACGGCTATCTGCCCTTTGACAAAGACGGAAAGCAGCTTGCCGCTTTCCGCACCTGGCGTAACACAATTACCGGCCAGGCAGCTGAAGAGTTGACAGAGCTGTTCGGTTTTGCGATTCCGCAGCGGTGGAGTATCGCGCATCTCTACCAGGCGATTCTGAACGGTGAAGGGCATGTGAAGGACATTGCCTTCCTCACCACCCTTGCAGGATATATCCACACACTGCTGACCGGCGAGAAGGTCATGGGCATCGGTGAAGCATCCGGAATGTTCCCGATTGACAGCGTAAAGAATGACTACAACCAGGGAATGGTAGAGAAGTTTGACGTTCTGGCAGAGACCAAGGGCATGCCCTGGAAACTGCGGGAGATTCTGCCAAAGGTCCTCGTCGCAGGAGAGGTGGCCGGAAAGCTGACAGCGGAAGGCGCAGCCTTCCTGGATCCCGCAGGAGACCTCAAGCCTGGCGTCCCCTTTGCACCGTGTGAGGGTGATGCCGGAACGGGAATGGTTGCAACGAACTCCGTCCGTGAGAGAACGGGTAATGTATCTGCCGGGACGTCCGACTTTGCTATGATCGTAGCAGACCATGAGCTCGGCATGCACCGCGAGATCAACATGGTGACAACTCCCGCAGGAAAACCGGTCGCAATGGTGCACTGTGCCAACTGCACGTCCGACATCAACGCGTGGGTGAATCTCCTGATTGAATTTGCGGAGATGCTCGGCGTCGAGGTCAACAAAGGAGAGCTGTTCACCAAGCTCTTCTACAAAGCTCTGGAGGGTGACCCCGATTGCGGCGGGCTGCTTAGCTATAACTACTTCTCCGGAGAAGGTGTAACGGCGCTGGACGAAGGCAGGCCGATCTTTGCAAGGCTGCCCGGCTGCAACTTTACCCTGGCCAATTTCATGCGCACACACCTGCTCTCCGCTCTTTCCACGTTAAAGATCGGGTTGGACATCCTGAGGACTGAAGAAAACATCCCCGTTGACAAGATTCTCGGCCACGGCGGTTTCTTTAAGACACCTGGCGTTGGCCAGCGGATGCTCTCCGCAGCGGTTTCAGCACCGGTTTCGGTGATGGAGACTGCCGGAGAAGGTGGCCCTTACGGGATGGCACTGCTGGCTGCCTACATGCTCTGGAAGGATGCGGGAGAGACTCTTGAGGATTATCTTGACAACAAGGTATTTGCTGATACGGCTTCCAGCACGCTGATGGCAGACGAGATTGAAATTGCCGGATTCGACGCTTTCCTGGAGCGGTATAAGAATGCGTTCGACGTGGAGCGTACAGCAGTTAAGACTTTGAAATAAGGAAACAAACAACATAGATATAACACAGGCCCGGCCAAATGGCCGGGCCTGTTATGTATGTTTCAGAAACCCCTGCAGGCTTCTGACGCTACGTGGTTTTTGCTTTGGTCTCTTTTCTTCTCTCAGAGGTGGTGACGACGATACGCTGGATGACAATGAACAGAGCCAGCAGGCCGCCGGTTGCGATTTTACCCCACCAGGAGAGCAGGTTCCCGTTGAAGGTGATCAGCGCGGGGATGACGGATTTGAGCAGCACCCCGAAGAGCGTGCCGATCATGTAGCCGACGCCGCCGGTGAGCAGCGTGCCGCCGATGACCGCGCAGGTGATGGCCTCCAGCTCGCCGCCGTTAAGGGCGAGGTTCCAGCCGCTCTTGACTTCGAGCAGGTAGGCAAAGCCTGCCATGACGGAGCAGAAGCCGTTGAACCCGTATACCAGGACCTTTGTCTTGCCCACTGGGAGACCCATCAGTTTGGCGCTCTGTTCGTTGCCGCCGATGGCGTAAATGTTTCTGCCGAACTTCGTGCGCTGGAGGATAATGGTGCCGATGATGATCATCACGATAAACACCAGCAAATTGATGTTGATAAAGGCGATCGGCTTGATTTTCACCCATTCGCCGTCAACATATTTCTTGAAATACCACTTCCAGCCGGCAAGTGTATCGATCATCGGATGGGAAACGGAAATCGATTCACGACTGATGAGGGAGCAGACACCACGGGCGAGGAAGTTGCCCGCCAGGGTGGTGATGAAGGGGGGGACATTCAGGTAGTGAATAGCGGCGCCCTGCAGAAGCCCGAGGCCCACGCCAACTACCATGGCAAACGCCATGCAGAGAGCGGGATGATAGCCGAGCACGCTGGTACCGTAGGCGACGATCATGCCCGTCAAACAGGCTATGGAGGCGACAGACAGGTCAATGCCGCCGGTAATCAGGACCATGGTCATGCCAATAGCGGAAATGCCATAATAGGCATTGTCCTTAAACATGTTGACAAACGTCCTGAGCGTTGTAAAGCCGATACTGCTGAAACGGATGGCACCGTAGATATAAATCATAATAAAGATGCCGACGGTGGCATACACCATCACGTACTGGGGCTTCAGCAGCCTGTTCATCAGGCTCTGCCGCTGTTCGGGAATCCGGTCAGGCATGCTGCACACCTCCCGTCACTTTTTTTCTGCCGATTTTTGACATCCTCCTGCGGACCGGCTCGGACTGGAGCACAATAATCAAAATGATGATCATTGCCTTAAAGGCCATTGTTGCCTCGGAAACAATACCGAAGTAATAAACAAAGGTAACGATGGTGCGAATGATGATGGAACCGACCACGGTGCCGGCCAGGCTGCATTTACCGCCGCTCATGCTGGTGCCACCTATAACGACCGCAAGGATGGCATCCATTTCAAAGTTGATGCCGAAGTTGTTCGAGTCATTTGACATGACACGTCTGGCAGTAATCAGACCGGAGATAGCGGAGAGAAACGCCGTCAGCGCAAAGCAGATCAT
>JAGCAN010000141.1 GCA_017652685.1 Oscillospiraceae bacterium | reverse complement strand
GCGTCAGCTGCCAGCCGGTCATGGTGGGCTTCTGTTTTTCATAGACGGGAAAAACAGCCAGCCGAGGCCCTTTTTCCAGCTCGAAGGCTACACGGGTAAAAGCTGCTTCAGCATATTCTTTACCGGTCATATCAATGCGGTTGGTGCCGCCACGTACGCGGTCTTCCGGGTTACCGGAAGTATAATCCGAGAACTCCGGGCTGCTGTCTCCGCATTCACCGATATAATCCCAGCCTGCCCAGACAAAATCACCGATAATCTGCGGTGTGGTTTTGGCAATTTCCCAAAAATCATACGCATCACCGATCAGTGTTTCCGAGCCGAGGATCAAACGATGGGGGTATTTTCTGCTGTCTTTTTTATACCGCCAGTTTCCGTAATTGTAGCCTGCAATATCCATGGCGGCAAAGGCGCCTTTTGTCTTCCAGTCACACGGGGGGAGAGAAGCGCCGAACTTCATAAAATCTGTGCCGAGCTTTGCAGCAAGGGTATTGAAAAATTCCGAACCGACCGGTTTTTTCTTGGGCTTTTTTTCAGAGGCATTCTCTGCCGCTTTTGCAGCAGCATCAGCCTGTTTTTTCGCTTTTTCGTCGCTGTATACGCCAAGACCGATCGAACTGAGGAAGTTGAAGAAGATGTTGATCCCGCAGGTGACAGGGCGGGTTGCATCAAGAGAATGGAGATAATCCGTAAAAGACTGCTGCAGCGCGATGCCTTTCGGCTGTGCACTTTCTGCAACTTCATTGCCGGTGGAGTACAGAATGACGCTGGGATGATTAAAGTCCTTTTCCACCATATCTTTCAGATCCTGCTGCCACCAGTCTGTTACATAAGAGGCGTAGTCATGCTCGGTCTTGTGCATATACCAGCAATCAACGTACTCGTCCATCATCAGCATACCAAGCCTGTCACAGGCATCGAGCAGATATTTGGATGCCGGATTGTGAGCAGATCGGACTGCGTTATACCCTGCTTTCTGCAGAATGCGGATACGGCGCTCCTCTACTTCAGGATAGGTGCATGCACCGAGAATCCCGTTATCGTGGTGAATGCAGGCGCCGCGCAGAACAACACGCTTACCGTTGATAGCCATACCCTTGTCAGGGGTCCATGTCAGGGTGCGGATACCGAAGTGCTCCTCTACCACATCGTCTCCAAAGGTAACACGGACGGTATAAAGGTCCGGCGTTTCGGGAGACCAGAGCTTTGCATCCGGGACAGTGAGTTCCGCTACGGCGTTCCCGGAAGAGTCCGCCTCAAGAGCAACGGAAGCTACACGTTCCGCTCCGTCCAGTATTTCAAGAGAGACGGCACCGGGAAGCGACGTTTTAATCCCGACTCGGATTCGTGCCGGAGAAATGCTCAGCGTTTCTATCCGGACGCCGTTTAACAGCACATGCTTCTCTTTTGCAGCCCAGAGCCAGACCGGCCGGTAAATTCCCGTCCCGGAATACCAGCGGGAATTCGGCTGGTCGGAGTTGTGAGCAATAACGATCAGCTCATTTTCCCCGCTTCGAAGACAGGGAGAGAGGTTTACATAAAAATTAGTATATCCATAAGGCCGAAAGGCAATTGTTTTGCCGTTCAACTGGACTTCCGCATTGTGATAGACGCTTTCAAATTCAAGAATCAGTGATTGGCCCTGCAGATGGTCCGGGATGGAAAACACCTTGCGGTATTCGTAATCCCCGCCTTCGAACCATCCGATATTCCCTTCTCCAAGGCTCGTGGGAACGCGTCTCTCGGAGCGCATGGCATCGTGCGGAAGTGTGACAGGAAGAGCATCACCTTCCCGGCTCAGAGGCCTGCACGTCCAGCCGGTGTTGAAATCATAGCGCTTCATGAGAACTCCCCCTTCTTTTTCCAAAATGCAAAATAACACAACTATAATTTATTATTAGTATAACAGAAGAAAACATGTTTGCAAGTATGGAATGACGCAAAATGGTGTTTTTATTCCGTAAACGGTTCGCTGGCAAGGGGGTGCATGGTTTGAATTATCAGGCTGATTTTGTTATAATCTTTAATGCTGAAAAGACAAAAAACGAAGGAGAGGGAGCAAGTTTATGAAATCGGTAACCTTTAACGACAACTGGACGGTTCGGCATCTGGAGGAAGAAGGAGAAGGTGTTCCCGTATCCATTCCGGATGATGCGATGCTTCGGGAACCGCGTACGGCAGACGCCATTGGCGGGCTGAATGTGAGCTGGTTCGAGGGACGTGACTACCTGTATGCGAAAACCTTCCACCTGACACAGGAGCAGGCAGAAGCGCATACTGTACTGGAGTTTGAAGGAGTCTATCGGAAGGCAGAAGTAATTCTCAACGGAAAGAAAGCAGGATTTCGCCCTTATGGATATACCAACTTCTATGTAGACTGTGATGGCTTTCTGAAGGCGGGAGAGAACCGCGTCGAGGTAATCGCCCGGAATGCGGATCAGCCGAATTCTCGCTGGTATTCCGGTGCGGGTATTTATCGTCCGGTCAAATTATGGACTTCCGGAACAAAGCATATTGAGCTGAACGGTGTAAAGATCAGGACGCTTTCTCTCAATCCGGCGAAGATTGAAGTGACGGTGAAGACCAGCGCGGATGGTAAAGTGAGCGTAAAGATCTTCGGAGGGGAGACAATGCTTGCCTCTGC
>JAGCAN010000140.1 GCA_017652685.1 Oscillospiraceae bacterium | reverse complement strand
GATTGAAAAACTGTTTGTTGACATCGGCGCGAAAGACAAGGCCGATGCGGAGCGGCTTGTCAGAATAGGGGCCTGCTGCGGTTATCACGGCCCCTATACGCATCTGGCAGGCGGTCAGATCTGCTCAAAATCTCTGGACGACAGGCTGGGCTGCTATCAGCTGATCGAATCTCTGAAAGAGAATCCGGGCACACTGCCGAATGATGTCTATTACTGCTTTGTCGTGCAGGAAGAGCTTGGGTGCAGGGGCTCCCAGGTTGCCGCGCAGCAGATTAAGCCGGATATCGGGATTGCCGTGGATATAACCCCCGCGCATGATTATCCGAATGATCTGACCGGAAGCAATAAAATCGGGGCTGGCATCGGGATAAAAATCTGTGATCCGTCCGTCGTGGCTGATGAGATGGTCACCGCAGTGATGGAGAAGCTCTGTACCGGTAACGGCATACCCTTCCAGCGTGAAGTGATCGACCGCGGCGGAACGGATGCATCAGGCATGAACCTTGTCGGTGCCGGAGTCCGTACAGGCGGGATATGTGTTGTTACGCGCTATCCCCATTCCCAGAGCAGTGTTGTTTCAGCGGATGATGTGGAGGCCGGCATTGACCTGATGAATGCCTTCTCCGCATATGATTTCTGTCAGGCATAAAATTGAAATATAAGGAGAAAAAACAATGAAAAAAATTCTGGCAATCCTCCTCGCAGCCTGCCTTGTGGCCGGGCTGTCCGTTTCCGCGTTTGCAGCGGCTCCCGATCTCGTGATCGCGGTGGATGCGGATGTTGACACCCTGCATTTCTCTGACCATTCCACGACGACCGAAGTCAATGTCCTCAACCAGATCTATGATCCGCTGATCTACATGAATCCGGACGGATCGGAAGAGCCCGAATCTCGCATCGCGGAGAGCTGGGAAATCAGTGAAGACGGCCTAGACTATACGTTCCATATCCGTCAGGGCATTAAATTCCATGACGGCAGCCCTCTCACGGCGGAAGACGTGGCATTCTCTCTGGAGATGTATCTGGTTTCCGAGTATCAGGGTGCTTTTGTTGAAGGGCTTGATTCGGTGGAAGTTCTTGACGATTACACGGTTGTCTGTCACCTGGCTAATCCGTTTTCACCCTTTATGCTCGGCCTGGGTTCCTGCTACATTGCTTCCAAGGCCTATCATGATGCCTCTTCTCCGGAGGAGTTTGCTTCCACGCCCATCGGCTGCGGGCCGTACCAGTTTGTCAATCGTGTTCCCGGCAGCAATATTGAGCTGAAAGCGTTTGAAGATTATTACGGCGGTGCACCGGCAATCAAGAGTGTTACCTTTAAAGTCATTCCCGATTCCACCACAAGTGCGATTGCCCTTCAGACCGGTGAGGTGGATTTTGCCGAAATCGATTCTTCCAACCTTGTAATGCTTGAGCGCAACCCCGCTGTCACCATCGCACTGGCACCGACCTCCGGTTTCACGTTCGTTTCGATGAATACCGAGAAGGAGCCGTTCAGCAATGTCGCTTTCCGCCAGGCAGTTAACTATGCAATCAACCGTGAAGAGCTGATCGAAATCTGCTATGACGGCAAAGCGGAAGTCAACTCCAACATCTGTGCAAAAACACGTTTCGGCTATTCTGACAGCCAGCTCCAGTATACTTATGATAAGGAAAAAGCCATTGCTCTTCTTGCTGAGGCAGGGATTGAGACGCCGTACGATCTCGGCACCATTCTGGTTGCCGAAAAGTACCAGAATATTGCTGTCGTTCTGCAGGAAGACCTTGCTGATATCGGCTTGAATACCACCATCCGTACGGAAGAGTTCAACACCTATATCAAGTCACTCACGAGCGGCAATTACGACCTCTGTGCCCTTGAGATGACGCTCGAAGGCGATACTCAGCAGCTGGCCCTTGCTTTCACGACCGACTGGATCGGTATGGCGAACAATGCCCGCTATTCCGATGAGCAGATGGATGCACTCTTTGCTGCAGCTGCAGTGGAGACCAATGTAGAAAAGCGTGCAGAAATCTTTAATGAGATCTTTACCAAGGCGCAGAATGAAGCAATCTATGCCGTGATCTGCAATCCCGAAATAATCTACGCCTGCAATGCAAACCTCAAGGTTCCTGCCTTTGTCCTTGAAGGCTACTACTACGTCAACCAGTTCTCCTGGGCATAATTGATAAAGAAGGGAGGGGGCTCTTTCCCCTCCCGAAACTTATATTCTCCGCTGCTTTCGGCAGTGGATGGGGTGACTGTAAAGCATGCAAAAATATATCCTGAAAAGAATTCTCTATATGCTTCCCGTGCTGCTTGGAGTGGCGTTTCTGGTGTTTGCCATTCTTGCCCTTACTCCGGGTGATCCTGGCTCTATCATCCTCGGAATCACGGCAAAGCAGGAGGATATTGCTGCGCTCAATGCACAGTTTGGCTATGACAAACCGTTTCTGATTCGCTTTTTCAACTATATCCGGGATCTGGTTCTCCATTTTGACCTTGGCACTTCCTATTCACGTCGTCAGCCCGTTGTGAATGACATTATTGCGCGTTTTCCGAACACGCTCCGGCTGGCACTGATGTCAATGGCGCTTTCAGCTTTTATCGGGGTATCCCTGGGAATTCTCTCAGCTGTCCGGCAATACACAACACTTGACCACGTTCTTGTTGTGGTTGCCCTTGTTTTTGCTTCGATTCCCGGTTTCTGGCTAGCCCTGATGCTTTTGATGTTCTTTTCTCTGCACCTGAAATGGCTTCCGTCTTTCGGAGCGGATACCTTCAAACACTTTATCTTGCCGACGGTTACAGTTTCCCTCACGTCTGCCGCCGGGTTGCTGCGCCTGACGCGCGCTTCCATGCTTGAAACGGTTCGGCAGGAATATATCCGAACCGCACGGGCGAAAGGTGCCGGAGAAAAGGTCATTATCTGGCGCCATGCTCTGCGCAACGCGCTGATTCCTGTTATTACGACTATGGGGACGAGTTTCGGTGCTTCTCTGGGAGGAGCTATCATCGCGGAAACGGTTTTTGCAATGCCAGGCATGGGTACGCTCCTGACGACGGCAATACGCCAGAAGGATGTGCCGGTTGTCATGGGAGCAACACTGTTCCTGGCCCTTCTGTTCAGCCTTGTTGTGCTGGTGGTGGATATTCTCTATGCCTTTATCGATCCGCGCATCCGCGCAAAGTACGAGAACGGAGGGAGAAGCCGTGAATAAACAGCGCAGCAGACGTCGTATGCAGGTAGCAGAGTTCTGGCGCCGCTTCTGCAAAAACAGAACGGCAGTAATCGGCTTATGCATTATGGCGCTCATTCTTTTCATCGTGATCTTTGCCGATGTCATTACGCCGTATTCCAGATGCATTACTCAAGTCGGTTCCGAGCGCCTGCAGGGGCCCAGCAGAGCCCATTTTTTTGGCACGGATGAATATGGACGAGACCTTTTTGCCCGCGTTATCCACGGTTCCCGTTACTCTCTGTTTATCGGGGTCGCTACCAGCCTGATGGCTCTCGTGATCGGATCAGTTCTCGGTGCCAGTGCAGGATATTTCGGCGGTGTGATCGACAATGCCATTATGCGTGTGGTGGACGTCTTTATGTGTGTTCCGCCCATATTACTGTCTCTTGCGGTTGTGGCTGCTCTCGGCACCAATCTCAGAAACCTTATTATTGCCATGACCATCTCCTGCATTCCGGGCAACGTGAGGCTGATTCGTTCCGTGGTGCTCACCGTAGCTGAACAGGATTATGTGGAAGCGGCCAAATCCTACGGTACCGGAAACGGAAGAATTATCTTTCGCTATGTCATTCCCAATGCCATTGCTCCGATCGTCGTCAATACGACCATGATGATTTCGGATATGATTCTCTCCGCAGCCGGCCTGAGCTTTATCGGCATGGGAATTCAACCGCCTGCACCGGAGTGGGGTTCATTACTCTCGAATGCGCAGACTTATCTTTTTGCAGCGCCTTATATGCTCATATTCCCCGGCATTTTTATTGTCATCACGTCTCTCGCATTTAACCTCGTGGGAGATGGCCTCACAGACGCTCTTGATCCGAAACTGAAGGACTGAAACAATGAAAAACACGATTTTAGAGATCAGGAATCTCTCTATCCAATATCATACGGATCTTGAGACGGTATATGCGGTCAATGATATTTCCTTTTCGCTTGCCGATGGAGAAACACTTGGACTTGTTGGAGAAACGGGAGCGGGCAAGACGTCAGCTGCACTTGGAATTCTCGGCCTTCTCCCGAAGCGTACTGGTCGCGTAACCGGGGGAGAAGTGATCTTTGAAGGAACGGATCTCCTGAAGCTTTCGGAAAAGGAGATGATGGGTGTTCGCGGTGTAAAGATCTCAATGATCTTCCAGGACCCGATGACCGCCCTTAACCCTGTGCTCACAGTAGGTGGGCAGATTGCCGAAGCCATAGAGCTGCACAATACGCAGAACCTCCCTAAATCAGAGATTGACCGCATAGTTGACGAGACCCTGGAAATGGTAGGTATCCCCGCAGAAAGGAAAAAGGAATATCCGTATCAGTTTTCCGGTGGAATGCGTCAAAGAGTCGTAATCGCCATGGCGTTGATCTGTAATCCTAAGCTTCTGATAGCGGATGAGCCTACCACTGCGCTTGATGTCACCATTCAAGCCCAGATTCTCTCCATGATCTGTGATCTGCAGCGAAAGCTGGGTACCTCAGTTATCCTCATCACGCACGACCTTGGTGTTGTTGCTGAAACATGTGACAAGGTTGCCATCATGTATG
>JAGCAN010000139.1 GCA_017652685.1 Oscillospiraceae bacterium | reverse complement strand
TGAAACACCGGACTTTATCTATCGTGTCGGTATTTACCTTGCATTGGCTGCCATTGTCATGTGGGCACTTGCTCTTGTTATTTCAAGAGTATCTGTGCGTATCCTGAGCCTTGACAAACGCATCCTGATGCCGATTATCTATGTATTGTGTGTGATCGGATCCTATCTGATCAACTACAATCTTTTTGATGTAAAGGTGATGTTTGTATTCGGCCTGGTTGGGGTTGCATTAAGTAACTTTGAGTTTCCTGCCTCGCCCTTCCTGCTGGGTGTTATCCTCGGCAGTATGGCAGATCAGAACCTGCGCAGAGGCCTCCGGATTTCCAAGGGTTCTCTGCTCCCAATGCTGCAGAGACCGATCTGTGTCGTGTTTCTCATTGTCAACCTTCTGATGATTCTCTCGCAGACCGGTATCTTCAAGTCTTTTATGGAAAAAATAAAGAAAAGAAATAAGGCGGATCAGTAAAATGCAGAAAGCAGACGGGATGAACTATGCGCCCGAATTCAGCGGAACCACCCAAAAGGTTGTGGAAGAGGGGAAGTTTCAATTCTCTGTGATCGGGCTGGATCATGGGCATATCTACGCCATGACAAATGGCTTGTTGGAGGCAGGCGCAACACTCCGGCAGGTGTATGATCCGGATGATAAAAAGGTTGCTACGTTTCTCTCCCGTTATCCCATGGGTCAGAAAGCAGAGACGGAAGAAGAAGTCCTGAAGTCCGATGTGGACCTGATTGCAAGCGCTATCCGGCCGGATCAGCGGGGTGCCCTGGCGGTCCGCTCCATGCTGGCAGAGAAGAACGTTTTCGTAGATAAACCAGGTTTCCTGACGATGGACGATCTCGACAGGATTCGTGAGACGAGGGAGAAAACCGGAAAGAAGTATTATATTTATTTTGGGGAACGCGTACATGTGGAAGGCGCTGTCTGTGCCGAAGAGCTGATCCGGAACGGTTCTGTAGGAAGGGTGCTGAATGTAACAAACCTTGCACCGCACCGGCTGAATCCGTCTTCGAGGCCCGAATGGTTCTGGGACACAGACAAGAACGGGACAATTCTCATTGACATCGGAAGCCATCAGATTGAACAGTTCCTGACGTACAGCGGGTCAAAAACAGCTGAAATTGTTTATTCCAGCATGAAGAACTTTTCCAATCCCGAACACCCCGGCTTCTTTGACTATGGTGACTGCGTGCTCGAAGGAGACAGCGGGGCAAGCTGCTTCTTTAAAGTGGACTGGTTCACGCCCGCTGGAATGGGAGCCTGGGGGGACGGCCGTACCTTTGTCACAGGGACGGACGGATGCATTGAAATCAGAAAATACATTGATGTAGGCCGGAGCGCGGACGCAGACCATGTGTATTTTACCGATGCAGAGGGAGAGCATGTGATTGAAGCTCACGGGAAATTCGGCTTCCCCTATTTCGGCAATATTATATTAGACTGCCTCAACAATACAGACTGCGCCATCGAACCGGACAAAACACTTGAAGCAATGAGGCTTGCAATTGAAGCCTCGGAAAGGGCATTAAGGAGAGAAAAGTAATGAAGAACAATCGTGTCGGATTCGGAGTCGTCGGGCTCGGGCAAATATCAAAAACACATGCCAATGCTCTGCGAGGCCAGGAAGACTGCTACCTGGTAGGAGGATTCCACAAAAATCCTGAAAAAGCGGATAAATGGGCAGCAGAAAACAACTGCCGTGCTTTTTATTCGCTGGAAGATATGCTTGCAGATCCTGAAATTGATGCAGTAAGTATCACTACTCCCTCAGGATATCATCTGGATCCCGCTCTTGCGGCAATCCGGGCTGGAAAACACGTTCTGATCGAAAAACCGATGGAAATCACGGAAGAACGGATTAACCTTCTGATTGAAGAGGCTGAAAAGAATCATGTCCTTCTGTGCGGCATTTTCCAGAGCCGCTTCCAGGATGCACCTCTTCTCATGAAAAAAGCGGTGGAAGAAGGGCGGTTCGGAACCATTACGCTGGCAGATGCACAGTTTAAATGGTTTAGGACACAGGAATACTATGACAGCGGTGCATGGCGCGGAACCTGGGATGTTGACGGCGGAGGAGTTCTGATGAATCAGGGCATCCATGCCATCGACCTTCTGCTCTTCCTGATGGGAGATCCTGTAGAGGTCAGCGGTTATACGGCAACACTTGCGCATGAGAGAATCGAGGTGGAGGATGTTGCTGTCGCAACTCTGCGTTTCAAAAACGGAGCACTTGGAATTATCGAGGGCACGACGGGAGCCTATCCCGGCAGCCTGAAACGGATTGAAATCTGCGGCTCAAAGGGTCAGGCAGTGTTGGAAGAGGACTCTATCACGAAGTGGGAATTTGCTGAAGAGAGACCGGAAGACGAGGAAATCAGGGCAAGATTTGCAGCTTCTACCTCTTTTGGTGGAGCGAATGATCCGAAAAATATCAGCCAGATCGGGCACACACGCGAGTTTGCAGATTTTTCCAGAGCCATTAAAAACGGAACCAAACCGTTTATTCCTGGAGAAGAGGCACTGCGTTCGGTGCATCTGATTCGCACAGTCTACAAAAGTGCCGAAGCACGTCAGTCAATGTTGTTCTGATGAGATACGGATTCTGCACGGGCTTTGCCACTACCCCACTTTTTTCTATCGACAGCAGCCTTGAGGCTGCTGTCTCCTCATGGGGCTTTGATTATATTGAGTATCCGCTGATGAGCCTTGCTGCTTTGCCGGAAGACACATTCCTGGAGCTGCGGCAGCGAGCTGCCGCATCGCATGTTGCGTGTGACTGCATGTGCAATCTTTTCCCGGCTTCTGTACCGGTGATCGGCAATACTGTTTCGGAAAAGCAGATCCGTGAATATCTGGATACGGCTTTTGAGAGAGCTGCCTTACTGGGAACGAAGAAAATCATTTTCGGCAGCGCTGGAGCCAGAAAGCGCGGAGAACTGCCGAAAAAAGAAGCGGACAGGCAATTTGTTGCCTGCCTTCGAATTCTGGAGGAATACTGTGCCTCCTCTCAGATTATGGTTTTGCTGGAAGCGATTCGTTATGGAGAGGCGGATTATATCAATACGCTTGCAGAGGGGGCCGAAATGGTTCGCCGAGCGAGGGAAGAGAGTTGTGCGCACATTGCGCTGATGGCGGATCTGTTTCATATGAGCAGCAACGGGGAGGATCCTTCCGATCTGGATCGGTATTTCGCTCTGATCCGGCATATCCACATCTGTGAGCAGGACAGAAAACTTCCCGATAATCGCTTCTCAACAGACCTGCTCAATGCAATTGCTGTTCTGCAGGACAGAAACTATAACGGTACGGTCTCCTATGAAAGCGTGCTGCCGAAAAGCGATGCAGAAGGGAAAAGCGCATGCACGCTGCTGAGAAACACGCTGCCCTGAGCGCATATCGTTGAAAGGAAACAGAGACCGGATGGAAGAACTCACCAGGACGGAAAAAACAGAGCTAATGAACTGCCTGCTGGATATGGGGCAGCTCCTTCTGGAATGCGGAGCCGAAATCAGCAGGGTGGAAGATACGCTGTCGCGTATGGCGAGAGCGTACGGGTGTGTCCATACGGAAGTATTTGTCATTACTTCCATCATCAGTTTAAGCGTAGAGTTTCCGGGAGAAGATGTCCTTACAGAAACGCGAAGAATCTATTCCAGCAGCGGAACGGATTTTACCCGTCTGGAAAACCTGAACCGGATCAGCAGAAGCTGCTGTAAAAAACCGTTTCCAGTAGAAGAGCTCCGAAAGAGACTGCAACAGGTCGCTTCCGAAGAGAAGAGCTTTAAGACCGTTCTATTGGGCAGTATTCTGGCAGCGGGCGGTTTTGCAGTCTTTTTCGGAGGAACTCTGTGGGATGGGCTCGCAGCATCTGTTTTTGCAATTGGGGTTTACCTGCTGCAACGAAAACTGGGAGAAACGCAGATCACTCCGGCCGGAATGAATCTTCTTATTTCGTTGCTGGCGGGGCTCAGCGTCGGTTTCGTTTGTATTGCGGTTCCTGCCCTGCATATGGACAAAATCCTGATCGGGGATATTATGCTTTTGATTCCAGGGCTTGCCATAACAAACGCAGTGCGCAATATGCTGGGAGGTAATACGATTTCCGGTCTTGTCCGCCTGACAGAAAGCCTGATCTGGGCGGCGGCACTCGCGGGCGGATTTATGACAGCGATATTAATAGTTGACCTGCTGCTGTAGGGAGGCGGAATATGAAAGAGATACTGATCCAGCTTGTGACTGCTTTTCTTGGCGCACTCGGCTTTGCACTCCTTTTCGGCTTGCATAGAAGACATCTGGTTTTTGCTTCTTTAGGCGGAATGATCACATGGGGAATTTATTTGTTTGTACACAGCTTTTTGAAGAGTTCCTTCCTGGCAAATCTGATCGCATCTGTTTTTGCGGTTTCCCTTGCAGAAGCCCTCGCACACTGGCGCAAATGCCCTGCAACCCTGTTTGTAGTGCCGTCCATTATCCCGCTTGTTCCCGGAAGCTCTCTGTACTATGCTATGAGCTATGCCGTTCAGAATGAACTCGACACAGCACGTGCCTACGGCCATCAGACGTTGATTGCTGCATTGGCGATTGCTGCCGGTATCAGCTTTGTTACAGCATGCCGCGAGCTGCATGCAGCCAGAAGATAATTCTCCGATACGGCAGGCGCAGTTGTCCTTTTTACAGATTTCTCACAATTTGTGAATAGAAAAAGGGTATAATATCCTTATCAGGAACTTTATGAAGGGAGATGGTCTCGTGTATTATTCTGGTTATTATGGCTCATCCGGTATACTGTATTTTGCGCTGCTTGCAGCAATAGTGCTTTCTATGGTCGCATCGTGGCATGTAAAAAGTGTTTTTAAAAAATATCAGGATGATCGTAATATGCGCGGGATTACGGGTGCTCAGGCTGCAAACGAAATTTTACACCGAAACGGTGTCTATGACGTACCTGTGCGTGAGATTCCGGGTGCATCCCTGACGGATTATTACGACCCGAAAAACAATTCCATCAGCCTTTCGTCAGATGTCTATCACGGTACTTCGGCGGTGGCTATTGGGGTGGCATGCCATGAGGCCGGGCATGCTCTGCAGTATGCCAATGAGTATGTACCGGCAAAGGTGCGCATGGCAATCATTCCGGTGACGAACATCGGTTCAAAGCTTGCGGTCCCCCTGATTCTGGCAGGTCTTCTCCTGTCCAGATCGATTCCGTATTTGTATCAGCTGGTTTATGTTGGTATTATCTGCTTTGCGTTGTCTACGCTTTTCCAGCTTGTTACACTGCCGACGGAATTTGATGCCAGCCGCAGGGCTATGGAGAATATCCGCACCTATGGCGTCCTTCAGGAGGAAGAAGCAGAGAAAGCGGGAAAAGTCCTGCGAGCTGCTGCCATGACCTATGTGGCTGCGCTTGCGGTTTCACTGCTGCAGCTTCTGCGCTTCCTGGCCATCTACGGCGGGAGAAGGCGCCGATAAGTACCGCAATTGAAACAGATAATTATTCATGTGGATATGGATGCGTTCTACGCCTCTGTGGAGGTGCGGGACGATCCTTCCCTGCGCGGCAAGCCGCTTATGATCGGATCACTCCCCAATGAACGGGGAGTGATTGCTACCTGTAGTTATGAAGCGCGGAAATACGGAATCCGCTCCGGCATGAACGTTAAAGAAGCATATCGTCTGTGCCCTAATGGAATCTATATGCGTCCGAATTTTGATAAGTACAAAGCCGTCTCTGCGCAGCTTCACGCAATCTGGGACGCTTATGCTTCCGTATCAGAGGCTATTGCTCTGGATGAAGCGTATCTCGATGTGACGGAGAAGGCCGGCACATGGGATGGCGCGCGGGAGATTGCCCATGCCATTAAACGCAGAACATGGGAGGAATTGCATCTCACCTGCTCGATAGGGGTGGCATATTCCAAGACAGCTGCTAAGACAGCCAGCGAGGAAAAGAAGCCGGACGGGTACTTTGAAATTCTCAGCCCTGAGGAGTTTGTAAACCTGATCATTGACCGGGATGTAAAAGTGCTTTATCTTGTTGGGAACAGCACCGCCGAAAAGCTCTACGCCTCTGGGATTCATACCGTGCGGGATATTCAGCAAAGACAGGAGGACGTTATCCGCCTGCTTGGTAAGCAGGGGCAATGGATTACGCGAATCGCTTTGGGGGACGACAACCGAAAGGTAGAACCGTATCGGCCAGAAGAAGCTAAATCCGTCGGCCGGGAGCTGACTTTCCAGAAAGATGTGGAAGATTTTGAGCTTCTGAAGGATGTGCTGTTCCTTCTGGCGCTTAACGTGAAGAATCGCGCGAAAAGAGTAGGCCTGCGTGGACGTGGTATCACGCTGAAGCTGACATATGCGGATATGAAAAGCATCACCCGATCCCGAAGCCCTGTAGCCTGCGATTCCGCAATCGCAATCTGGCGGGAGGCGATAGACCTGCTGAGCGGTGTGGAAAAGCGCAGCATCCGGCTGATCGGAATCAGCCTGTACAATCTGATAGCAGAAGAAGAACCTCAGCTCCGGATGAAAGAATTCGACGATGAAAAATCCCCGGAACAGGAAGAAAAGACGAAACGCGTGTTCGCAGCTCTGGAAGAACGTTATCATCTGGACTTTGCCGGGCATGTGGAAGAATTGTATCGTACGGAAACGCTGCATAAAACTGCCGAATACATGCGAAAACACTGTTACGCTAAGGAAGAGAAATGATTAAGAATGTTGCAATTGTAAGTCTATCAAGCGGCATTATAGGCGAGCCGATTGTCAGGTTTGAAGTGGAAATAGGTCTTTGCAGACTGCAGGAATATGGTTTGAACGTGAAGTTCATGCCCAATGCTCTCATGGGGTTGGAATTTCTTAAAAACCATCCGGAGAAGAGAGCAGAGGATCTTCTGCAGGCTTTCCGCGACCCGGAAATCGATATGATCCTGTGCGCCATCGGCGGAGATGATACTTATCGGCTGCTTCCGTATCTGTTCGATCACGACGAACTGGCTGAAGCGGTGACGGACAAAGTATTTCTCGGTTTCTCTGATACCACAGTCAATCACTTCATGTTGCACAAGGTTGGACTTCGGTCTTTCTATGGTCAGTCCTTCCTCGCGGATATATGTGAGCTTAGTTCAGAGATGCACCCCTATACCCGCAGGTATTTCGAGGAACTGATTACCACGGGGCAGATTCGGAACGTAACACCAAGTGGAGTGTGGTATGAAGAAAGAAAGAGCTTTTCATCCGATCAGGTCGGGAAGCCGTTGACTGCCCATCCCAACTGTGGTTTTGAACTGCTGCAGGGTCCCTGTGTGTTTTCGGGGAAGATCCTCGGCGGATGCATTGATTCCCTGTATGACTTTTTTAATTCGGACCGTTATGCGGATATGCCGGTATTATGCAAAAAATACCATCTGTTTCCCGATAAAGAGGAATGGGTAGGGCGTATCCTCCTTCTGGAATCGAGTGAGGAGAAACCTTCACCCGAAAAATATCGGCGAGCTCTGGAATATTTAAAGGAAACAGGCGTTTTCGACGTTGTATCCGGGGTTCTGGTCGGAAAACCGATGAATGAAATGTATTCGGAAGAATACCGACGTTTGCTTCCTGAAATTATTGATCGGCCGGAACTTCCGATCGTCTTCAATCTGAATATCGGGCACGCCATGCCGCGCTGCATTATCCCGTTTGGCGTGGAAGCAGAGGTGAATACAGAAAAACAGATCATCCGGTTTGCGTCAGGCAGTTATCTTTGACGATATTCGGAAGAAAAGATAACAGGGGAGAGGCAAAGGTGCCTCTCCCCTGTTACATGTGAAGGATAAGAGTTTGTGTGAAGGATTTATACGCCGTAGACAAGATTCGGCAGCCAGAGAACAGCACCGGGGAAGAAGATCATGAACAGGATCACCAGCACGACGACAAGATAGAATGGCCAGCCGTACCGGAAAGTCTCCTCTACCGGGCATCCCATGATATCAGACACAGAGTAGAGTGCCACACCAACGGGCGGTGTCATGACACCGAATGTGACGGTTGTCATCATAATCATACCAAACACAACCTCGTTTACCCCGATGTTCCGCATAACGGGAAGGAGAATAGGCGTAAGAATAAGGGCAATGACCGTCGTTTCCATAAACATGCCACAGATTGCCAGGAAGACAACAACCAGGAATAGAAGAATCGTTGGATTTGATGTCATGGAGGTCAGCGCATTGGCCATGGAGACGGTAATGTCATCATAAACGACACCATAACCGAAAACGCCAGAGAATGCGAGGATTATTGTGATAACGGTAACATCTTTAACACTGTCGCGCAGGGTCTGAATAAAGTTCTTCCAGGTCAGGTCTCTGTAAATGATGCAGCCGACAATCAGCGCATATGCACAAGCAAAAGATCCGGATTCAGTCGGGCTCATGACGCCGAATCGGATCAGCACGATGAGCAGAATCGGGAAGAGCATCGCCCAGATGCTTTCGAAGAACGAAGAGAGGATTTCTTTCGCGGGGGCAGCCTTATCGTGTTCCGGCTTATAACCAAAACGATGGGCACTCCAGGAGGTTGCCAGCATCAGCAGTACACACATCAGGATACCGGGTACCCAGCCTGCCATGAACAGACGGCCGATGGAGACCTCGCCCACAGTGCCGAAAATGATCAGGCCCATGCTGGGCGGAATGGTTGCCACGATCAGGCCTGACAGGCCATTGATGGCAGCTGCCCAGCCTCTGGAATAGCCAAGCCGAAGCATCTCCGGCCCGAGAATACGGGTTTCCATAGCTGCATCAGCCGCAGCAGATCCGGAAACACCGCCCATCAGGGTGCTGAGCAGGCACGAAACCTGCCCCATATTGCCCCACATATGCCCTGTACAGGCATTGCAGAATCGAGTGAGACGTTTTGTGATGCCGCAGGAGTTCATCAGGTTGCCTGCCAGAATAAAGAGAGGGATTGCCAGCATGGTAAAGCTTTGAGAAGTAGAAATAGACTTCTGAACCAGAACCGTCAGCGGAAGACCACGGATCAGGAAAAAGGACAGACCGCTGATGCCGATCGAAAAAGCAACAGGCATGCCCAAAAACAGCAGTACAAGGAAGACTAGAATGGCATAATACATTAGGCAAGTTCCCTCCCCGCTTCTTTCTGAACTTCCTGATCGGCGGGTGTTTTAATCCGTTCAATCAGTTTAATGACGGTTGATATGATCATGAAAAATGCCCCCGTCGGAACAGCCATGGTTACCCAGCCGTAACTGATTCCAAGAGCTGTGATCTGGCGCTTCCAGCCGGTTCTCGTCATTCGGATACCGTAATAAACAAGAATGCAGAGAAAGACAAGAATCATGATTTTAAAGACAATATCAATGACCTTCTGGACTTTTTGAGGGAAGTGCTTTACCAACATATCAATGCCGATCAGGCCGGAGCCGCGGACAGCGATATCACTCCCGAAAAAGATCAGCCAGGCAAATGCAACGAGAGCAACATCCTGTGCCCAGTTCAGCGGATGTTTGATCGTGCGCATGAGGGCTGAAACAAAAACAAGAGCGGCCAGCCCTCCGAGAAGAAACATCGCGAGGATTTCTTCAAACTTACAGAAAGCCGTATAGATTTTTTTAATCATTTTTTCATCCTCGAAGTTTTCAAAAACGGGGATATCATTCCTAAGAAAGATATCCCCGGATTGATACAATTAATTAGCCTGTTCGGAATGCTGAAGCAGATTATGCAATGCCTGCCTCTGCATAGAGCTGCTCGCGGAGCTCTGTCCAGCCAAGCTGCTCATAAGCTGTCTTTGCTGCTTCTTCGAAAGCAGGACGGTCAACTTCGACGATCTGCATACCGTTGTCGGTAAGGATCTGAGCCATCTCATCCTGAGCTGCTTCAACGGCCTTGGCAGACTCATAAGCGCATTCATAGAAGTCGTTCTTCACAATTTCCTGATATTCGGCAGGAAGAGAGTTGAACCAGATCTCACCGCAGACAACCATATTGAAGAGGTTGATGTGCTCAGTCTTGCTGCAGTATTCACAGACTTCGTAGATCTTGCTGGAGACGAGAGAGGTGAACTGTGCTTCGCAGCCGTCGATTGCCTTGGTCTGGATGCCGTTATAAACTTCACCCCAGCCAATGTTGTAGGCGGTGGCGCCGAGAGCTTCGATGGATCTGGAGTAAGGAGCAGCACTGGGTGTGCGGATAACAACACCCTTCAGGTCTTCAGGCTTTGTCCATGCCTCATGGCCGCAGAAGGAACGGGCACCATCATAGTAGTTGTAGCAGAGTCCGCGGAGGCCTTCTGCTGCAAGAGCTTCATCCCAGCCTTTGAAGGTGTCGGTTGCCATGACTTTGCAGCCGTCGTCATAGTTGTTGACGAAGTAAGCCATGTTCATAATGCCCATATCATGGACGTAGCTGGAGAGACGACCCGCGTCAGTGAGGACAGCAATGTTCATGCCCTGAAGAGCCTGGTCGATCATATCTTCCTCAGCACCGAGCTGGCTGGAAGGATAGATGGTGACTTTTACATTGCCGTTGGTGTCTTCAAAGATCTTGTCGGCAGCGGCTTTCATGCCTGCATAGATCATAGAAGTATCCGTCTGGGTGGTGGAGAGCTTGAGCTCGTAGGTCTTCTCTGCGCTGGCTGTGGCACAGAGTGCAAACACCATGCAGAGAGCGAGAATCATCGCAAAGATTTTTTTCATGGTTTTTCCTCCTAAAAAATGTTACGGGATTGCGGCCCGTACCGAATTGACAATATTATACTGACCGCGTGAAAAATTGTCTAGAGGGTAAGTAGCACAAAATTGTCTTTTTTGATTTGTGCAGGTCGCACAAAAAAAGAATTCTGCCATGCCTGCGCTTGCAATTGTGGTTTTTGAACGTTAAACTTCTTGTTATTAGACAAGGTGTATTTTGAAGCTGCGAGCCTTTTTACATAGGCGGAGGAGAGCCGGTATGGTACTTTATCAGGCTGAGATGCAACACAGTGCAGAGACTGTTAAACGGTTTACGCATCTGCAATATGATACATTTGAATGGTGGCGAAAGCTTGTGCTTTTTATCCTGTCTGCTTTGTTGATTCTTTTTGGTGTTTTTTTCGGGTCATCCTCCGGGTTTTCCATCCTGACAGTTTTCTGTATATT
>JAGCAN010000138.1 GCA_017652685.1 Oscillospiraceae bacterium | reverse complement strand
TGTGCAGTTTGGTGCATTCAAAATGATGTTCAGCAACAACATGTTCTGGAATGCTTACTCCAACACGTTGTTTCTGACACTGTACGGCACGGTCCGGGCACTGGGTTACTCCATTCTCGGCGCGTACGCTTTATCAAAGAAGCGACTTCTGTTCCGTAAATTCTTCAACTTCTTCCTGGTTTTCACCATGTGGTTTTCTGCAGGCATTGTACCGCAGTATCTGAACTACCTTGACACAAAGACGATCTTCAACTCCGTCGGTATTATGGACGACAAGTGGCTGGTGGTCATCGCCATGGGCATGGCTGCTATGAATATTATTCTCCTGCGCAACGCTTTCGAGGGGGTTCCTTCCGAAATTGAGGAAGCTGCCATTGTGGATGGTGCCACGGAATTCCAGGTTCTGAGCACAGTGTATATTCCCATGAGCAAATCCACCATTGCCACGGTGGCCCTTTTCTTTGCAATCTCCCGCTGGAACGGTTATTTCTGGGCAAGACAGATGATCTCCAACAGCTTTGAGAAACCTCTCCAGGTTTTCATCCGTGAGCTGCTGGAACAGTACCGGGATCCGGAATTCATCGCCGGCTGGAATGCGGTATACGCCTCCGACTCCGTCATCTATGCGCTGATCGTCTGTTCCATTGTGCCTATCCTGATCATCTATCCCTTCATCCAGAAGTATTTTGCCAAGGGTACCAACGTAGGCGGTGTGAAGGAATAATCATAATCCGGGTTGCAGCGGACTTTCTGTCCGATCAACAATATATCAACCGAATATATTTTTTTAGGAGGAAAACATGAAAAAAAGCAGTAAGTATCTTGCAAGCCTGCTGGTTCTTGCACTGGTTCTGTCCCTGTGCATAGGCCTCGGGTCCGCGTCTGCCGATTTTGGCAGCCTGAGCTATGCCGATGGCACAGTCCTGCGTATGGCAACAGGCTACAACAGTGCCAAAACCGGTTTGTTCTTCGATGCTGAAACAGCCGGTGCGGGCATTACCCTGGCTGACGGCAAAAGCTACAACTCCGGCGACCTGAAACCGACGTGGGTCGAGGTTCAGAATGTCCTGGGTGTTGTCTTTGAAGACAAGTATCAGGGCAACGCTGCCGCCAAGGAATTTGACTACTGGAAAGAGCAGCTGAAGGAAGTTGACATGCTCAGCGGCACCGCTGCAAAGCTTTCTGAGTACGGTGAGAACGGCGCTATTGTGAACATCGCCGAGTATCTGGATCAGATGCCCAACTTCAGTGCCTATCTGGATGCCAACCCCATTGTCCGCCTTTCCATCACCGGAAATGTGGATACCGGCGCTATCTATTTCAGCCCCTACTTTGACGGTGTCAACGACATCGAGCGTATGCCCCTGATGCGTGTTGACTGGGTTCAGAAGCTGCTGGACGGAGAAGGCGAGTTTGCTGCCGATGCCTGCAAGGAGCTTTCCGCAGCCGTTTACGAGCCCTACATGCCGACGGAAGGCAAGGTTGACGTGGATGTCGTCACCCTGGACGGCACAGGCGTTGAGACAATTACCAAAGACTATGATGCAGCCGGAAACATTGTAGCTGCTATGAATGCAGCCGGTACTCTTGACGGTGTGGCAGCAGTCAATATGCTCCGCACTTACATCGACACCGCCTACAACGGCTACTACGGCACCGAGCGTTCCAACCTGTTCGTCGGACAGAACGCTGCCTGGGATGCTGACGAAATGGTTGCACTGCTCCGCTGCGTTGTCTCCAACCCGCAGACCCTCAACGGTACGGATACCGTTCAGGGACTTTTCACCCGCGAAGACAACAATAACCAGCGCCGTGTGGATATGTTCCGCTTTGCCGGTATTCTGTTCGGCGTCCGCGGTCTGGAATCCCGCCAGGATTTCCTTTATATCGGCGAGGACGGTTACCTGCACGATGCCCGCCAGGAGGTGGAAACCTATGAGGCTCTTGCACGGATGAACGACCTGGTTACCGAAGGCCTGATCTCTGCTGCATTTGCAAACAAGGAAGAAGAGAGCACCAAGACCTATCTGGAAAACGACCTGGGCTTCATGCACTATGACTATAACCAGACTCAGACTCTGTACAACGAGACTGTTCTGGATAAAGAAGCCGGTGAGAAGTACATGGCGGTTATGGTTCCTGTAGCCCGCTGGTTTGACGGAACCGATGAAAACGGTGTGTATATGCGCTTCACCGAATCCTGGCGCAGTGTTAAAACTGACGGCTGGGGAATCTCCGCACCGGGTGTTGAAGGCAACCCGGACAAACTCAACGCTGCTCTGGCTCTGATTGACTTTGCCTACAGCCCCGAGGGCATGATCCTCATGTCCTACGGACCGGATGCCTTTATTAAGCATGATGATGCAGGCAATTATGTTACATTTGTTTTCAACGGCACGGATATGCCTGAAATAGCAGATGCCACCCGCACTGAACTGTGGGAGAAGGCAAGCGGCAACTATACCAACTATGCCCGCTTCTACCTCGGCTCCACTCTGAGCTTTGCCAAGAGCCAGGCATTTGAATACCAGTGCACCTGTGATGCAGGCCGTGAAGGTGCCGGTTACATCTCCACAGCTATCGGCCTGGGCACCATTAAGCACCCTGAACTGGCAATTACCGAGAATCCCTGGTATACTTCTGTTCCCACTGTGCTGCCCACTACCAAGGCCGACAACGACCAGCTCAACGCCTACACCGATCTGACTACCCGCTTCAGCGCCGCAAAGGGTGATGACCAGGTCAATGTCCTGGTGGATGTGATTGCGTCCGGATTCACCTTTGAAGGATTCTCCTCTCCTGAGGAAGCTGCAGAGACTGTCGCCAATACCTGGAACGGCACCGCTTACCTGGACATCAAAGACATGGCCTGGGGCGACATTGTTGACTACTACAACTCTCTCGGCTGATTTCTGAAGAAGCGCATAAAACCATAATCACAGCAACACCGGAAAGCGGGGAAACCCGCTTTCCCGGAGATACGAAGTTGATCAGCACTCCTGTCTCCAGATGGTTTCGGCTCTCCGGAGACAGGAGCAGCCTGAGAATCAACAGGGAGGTCATTATGTACAAAAAACAAATGAGATTCCAGAAGGTTGCCTGCCTGCTGGTGCTTGCAGCATGTGTAATCGTTTTCCTCTATTCCCTGGGGATTATGACGGACCTGTACGATGCACTGTACACCACAATCGGCGCGCCTGACAAGCCGGACAACACCCGCCGGAACCCTGTAGCCGGTGCATTCATCTACTATGATATGCAAGGCTTCAACAAAAACTTCCTGCATCTGGGAATTGTCATGATTCTGGTGAGCCTCCT
>JAGCAN010000137.1 GCA_017652685.1 Oscillospiraceae bacterium | reverse complement strand
TATTCCGACTCTTCAAACGTGATACCGATGGCTGCAAAGACAACAGCGAAGGTCTCATTATCCCCGAGAACCCGGGCCTGACGAGCTATCTGAGCTGCAAGGGCTGCATGCGGAAGGCCGGATCCGGAGAAGATCGGAAGCTTCTGACCACGGACGAGTGTATTCAGGCCATCGATGGCGGAAACACCGGTCTGGATAAATTCCGCAGGATAGGCACGCGCTGCAGGATTCATCGGTAGGCCATTTATGTCCATATGGGCATCAGCAAGAATTTCCGGACCGCCATCAATCGGGTTGCCCATACCGTTAAAGACACGACCAAGCATGTCTTCCGAAACAGCGAGCTGCTGCGGATGACCGAGGAAACGCACCTTCGTCTCTGCAAGGTTGATACCCTGTGCAGATTCAAAGAGCTGAACAACAGCTTTTCTGCCTTCCACCTCAAGCACTTTGCAGCGGCGGACCTGACCGTTGGGCAGTTCCAGTTCGCCAAGTTCGTCATACGTTACATTTTCAACGCCATCTACGATCATCAGGGGGCTTGCGATTTCTTTTATGGTCTTATACTCTTTAATCATCAGTTATTCCCTCCTGCTGCCACTGCATTAATCTCCGCTTCCATTTCCTTTTCAATGGCACTGTAATCTGCTTCAAAGGTCGCAGCATTTGCCATTTTTGCACGGCCGATCTTTTCTCTGCTGGGAATAGTAAAGAGTGCATCCAGATCCGGATCCTGCTTGAGTGCCTCACGGCACAGGACATCGTACTTCAAAACAAGGTCGAGCAGACGGAACTGCTTTGCATAGGATGAATAGGCATCCTCATCGACGAAAGCATTCTGCTGCAGGAAGTCCTCACGAATCATCTTGGCCGTCTCCATTGTGAGACGGTCTGTTGCGGAAAGGGCATCCTGACCGACAAGACGGACAATCTCCTGCAGTTCGCTTTCTTCCTGCAGAATATGCATAGCCTTTTCGCGGTTCTTCATATAGGATTCGCCAAACTGAGAGGTATACCACGGTGCCAGCGTGTCCAGATAGAGAGAATACGAGGTAAGCCAGTTGATTGCCGGGAAGTGACGGGCATAGGCGAGGCTGGAATCCAGCGCCCAGAAAACCTTGACAATACGCATGGTGGCCTGAGAAACCGGTTCGGAAATATCACCGCCCGGAGGCGAAACCGCACCGATGGCCGTAACGGAGCCCTGGCGATCTTCCGAGCCGAGGCATTCCACAACACCGGCACGCTCATAGAACTGTGCAAGACGGGAAGCGAGGTAAGCCGGATAGCCTTCTTCACCGGGCATCTCTTCCAGACGGCCTGACATTTCACGCAGCGCTTCTGCCCAACGGGATGTAGAGTCAGCCAGAACGGCAACATCATATCCCTGATCACGGAAGTATTCGGCTATGGTAATACCTGTATAAATAGAAGCTTCACGGGCAGCAACCGGCATGTCAGAGGTGTTGGCAATCAGAACCGTTCTCTTCATCAGCGGTTCACCGTTGCGCGGATCCTTCAATTCCGGGAACTCCATCAGAACATCCGTCATCTCATTGCCGCGCTCACCGCAGCCAATGTAAATAACAATGTCAACATCCGACCACTTTGCAAGCTGGTGCTGCACGACCGTTTTGCCCGAACCGAACGGGCCCGGGACTGCAGCAGTGCCGCCTTTTGCAATGGGGAACATGGTATCGACAATTCTCTGACCGCTGTTCATCGGACGGCTCGGAACATATTTTCTGGCATAAGGCCTTGCAATTCTGACCGGCCAGCGCTGGATCATGGTAAGATCATGGTCAACACCTTTTTCGTCGGTCACAACGGCAACCACATCCGTCACCGTATGTTCGCTCTCTTCTATGACGCTCTTTACTTTACCTGAAATGCCATAGGGGACCATGATTTTGTGAAGGATGGCAGTGGTCTCCTGAACCGTACCGATCACGTCTCCGGGGATTACGCTGTCACCGGGTTTGGCAACCGGGACAAACCTCCAGACCTTTTGCCGGTCAAGGGCAGGAACATCGATACCTCTTGCAATACAGTCACCCGAGAGGCGGCGCATTTCCGGCAGAGGCCGCTGGATACCATCGTAGATATTATCAAGCATGCCCGGTCCGAGTTCCACGGACATCGGCATACCGGTGGTGAACACTTCCGCTCCGGGCCCGAGGCCGGAGGTCTCTTCATATACCTGAATGGAAGCACTGTCACCGGTCATATTCAGGATTTCGCCGATCAGATGCTGGGAACCGACACGCACAACATCGGAGACATTTGCGTCAGCCAGCCCCTTCGCAACGACAAGCGGCCCTGAGACTTTTGTTATCGTTCCGCTCATATGGTAATACTCCTTAATCTCCTAAGATATTCGTTCCCACTGCACGCTCAACAGCAGCATTCAATGCTGAAAGGCCAAGGCCGGAAGAGCCATCCTTTCCGGGAATCAGAATGATTGCCGGAACAGGGCTGTCTTTGAACTTGTCGATTTCCGCCTTTAACTGTACAGAGAGATTTTCTTCTATATAGATAATTGTAACTTCACTGCCTTCCGCCGTGAGCCGTTTCAATGCTGCACGCGCGTCCTCAGCCGTAGCAGCGGGGCAGGCCTCCAAGCCAAGCGCTTTAAAACCCATCACAGTCTGAGCGCTGCCTATAACCGCAATTTTAAGCATACAGATCACGCAGCCTTTCCCGAATTGCTTCGCTCTTAACCCCGGCAAGACGCCCGGTTAAAATCATACGCACAGCAGTAATCTCATTCTCTACCGCAGCAAGATAAGCCGTCATCGGCTCACTGCCGAAACTCACCAGCTTTGCCTTTCCGAGATAGGTGTTCACCGCATTATCGCATGCACGTTCAAAGGCTGTAAGCGTTCCTCCGTCCATCGCCTCTCCGCCAAGGGTTGCAGCTTTTTCCAGCTCCGAGCATGTGAAAAGAGACATGAGTGCTTCTTTATCCGACGAGGAAAGAAGCCTGTCAACGCTGACATTGCCGCCCGGAATCAGAACATCCCGAAGGAAATCCCTGTCCTTTCCCATTCGCATCGTGCGAACAGTGCTTTTGAGATTGGCAGCGTCGATCAGAAGCTTTCCGTAACCCTGCAGGAAGGAATTGCCGGACTGCTTTGCCGCTTCGGTAAACTCAGCAAAATAAGCTTTATCCAGCACAAAGTCTGCCTGCTGGGGATTCGACGTTCTGGCAAGAACCGAAGCTGCTTCCTCCATCGCTTTTCCCAACGCACCCGGCATAGAACTGTATTTCTCTTCGTGATACAGCGTTTTCAACTGAGCAGGAGATATTCTCCCCGCATCGGAAAACAGATGATCCGACTCTGTTTCCATTGCTTCCGCTTTCAGGATTACCTTCGCATTGTGGTAATCATACTTCATACGGAACAGTTCCGGAATGATTTTATCCGGAGAAAGCCTTTCAATCTCGTCGAAAATATCTTTCCTGTGATCTGAAAGCGCCTGCTCAATCTCTGCACTACGCAGCTGCGACATGTCGTCATATCCGCAGTCTGTAAGAAGTTTTGCGGCCTCTTCAAAGGTGGAAGCATCCAGCATCCGTGATGCTTTTTCCGCATTCAGAAGCTTTGGCTCTCTTGCGCGGAGCATCGCCGAAAGGCAGAGGTATGATTCTTTGTTTTTAAGCAATGTTTTCCCTCCCTTTTCGGGATGATCATCCGAACAGAATCTTTGCAACCTCTGCAGCCATATCGCCGCGGCAAAGATCTATCAGAAGCTCCAGTGTATTGTTGACTTCAACCGCTCCGTTGCGGACTATCAGCCCTCCGGCAAAATCTCCCGTCTCGGATGAGAGCGTCAGCTTCCCACCGAGCGCTGCATTTGCCTGCTTAACCACAGCTTCACCGTAGTTTTTCCTGTCGGAAGCGTTGAGAACAATCTGCCCTTCACCATCCGGCGCGGACTGGACTGCAAGCTTTGCAAGAAACGCACAATACTTTTCCGCAGGCAGGGCAAGCACAAGGTCTTTCGCCCTGGCAAAGGCTTCCGAAACCATTTCCTGTTTGAGAGCAAGAATGCTTTTTTTGCTTTCCATCTGCGCGATCCTGCTTTTGCTCTCCGACAGGTCTTCACAGCCCTTTACGCCGGCTCTGATTTTTTCCGCATAGGCCTCTTTTGCTTTTTTATCAAAATCCTCCCGGATACCCGCGCACTGCTGCTCAGCCTGAGCGAGTATCGCGTCGGCCTGCGCTTTCGCATCGGCCTGAATATGCGCGATTATTTTTTCAGTGCCTTTCATAAGCTACCTCTCAAATGCGAACTTCTCAGATCGCATTCAGCATAAGGAAGGATGCAAGCAGGCACAGGATGGCATAGAACTCGACAACAATGCACATGATCATGCCCTTGGACCAGTCATCCGGCTTCTTTGCAAGAATGTTGATGGAAGCTGCGGCAACTTTGCCCTGAGCAATTGCAGAAAGCAGACCGCCGATTCCGATCGGGAGGCAGGCGGAAATAATCTGCATGCCTTCTGCCACAGAAATGCTTTCCATTCCCGTGATCTTGAGATAAGCAAGGAAGAAAATAACAAAGCCGTAAAGACCCTGCGTACCAGGAATAACCTGCAGGATCATCACTTTACCGGATTTGCTCGGATCTTCAGAAACGAGCCCGGCACCGGCTTCACCGGTAATCCCGGTTCCTTTTGCAGAACCCGTACAGGCAAGTGCTGCCGCAAGAGTTGCGCCCAGCAGGGCAAGTGCTTTTCCGCTGATTGCGTTCAGGAATTCCATAATTTAGTCCTCCAAATATGATAAATTTTATATTTTCAATTTTTTGCGCGTACATATTTACCGCTCAGTTTCAGCGGTTTAAACGGCTTTCCGCCGTCCTGATAGAATTTGCCGAAAAACTCAAGGCACTGGAGTCTGAGGTCATGGACATAGCAGCCCAACAGGTTAAGCCCGAAGTTCATTGCATGCCCAAGGAGGAAAATCACAACAAAAGCGATAACCGTAACAGCATTGATCCCTCCATTTTTCGCCGGCATGATTGCAACTGTGTTGAACACCTGACCAACAACACCGCCTGCCAGCATCAGCGCCATGATACGGGAGTAGGAAAGAATATCTCCAAACCAACCTGTCGCCGTGTTGTAGATGCAGCCAAATGCAGCAGTGACCTTTCCGAATCCTTTTGCATTCCTTCCCGCACCGAACAGCAACATCACAACACCAATAATCAGTGCAGCCATTGCCACAGCATCGGGAATCCACGGAAGGACATTCAGCTTCTTCAGTGCAAAAATCACAGCGCCGACAAGAAGAACCCAAAGCGAGCCTTCTTCCCAGATTGCATCGGCCTTATTGCCATGCTTCCACTTCTGCACAAAGGAAACCACCATGCCTGTGTTCAGGTGCAGCCAGCCAAGAATCAGGGAACCAACGAGAACAAGTATACTGTCTTCCGTCGGGCTGAAGAGCCTCGGCAGCCCCTGCCAGGTCGGTTCAACCCCCTTGCTGGCGCAAATCACGTCATAAATCTGTTTCGGCGCATCACTGAAGAGGGAACCTGTCATGAAGCCCGCAATCGTCGTGGCAATACCACCCCAGAGAAGCAGACGGCAGAATGAAAGAGATCCTTCCTGCGGTTTGATCTTTGCCAAAGCAAAAAGAGCCGCAATAATCATCAGAATACCGTATCCGATATCCGCAAACATCAGCCCGAAGAACACGATAAAGAACGGAGCCATCAGCGGGTTCGGGTCAACCGTACCATAAGCCGGGAGCGAATACATGTTCGTGACCATATTCAGGCCATCCGTCACGCGGTTATTTTTGAGCTTGACCGGAACATCAGGGTACTCTTCTTCTTTCGGGTCACGCGTCTCATAAGCACAGGTATAGTCTTCAAATACACGGGAAAGCTCTTCTTCCCTTTCGGCGGGCATCCACCCTTCCAGAAGGACAACAGACTCTGTTCCAAAAAGCTTTTCTTCCGCCTCCGCCATTGAGATTCTTGCGCCCATCCGATCAGCAGCCAGCTTCATCTCATCGCGCCGAACGTCTTCCGCCTCAATGGCCTTCGTGAGACGCTGCTTCTCCGATGCAAGCTCTTTCAGTGCCACTTCGGCCTTACCAATGCATTCCCGGGCTGAGCCATCCATCCCGGTAACGGTAGCCGGCGTGAACCCGAAGTCACGAAGAACCTCCTGAACTGCAGAAACTTTTTCCCGCAGAGCAATCAGCATGACATAATGCTGTGACTTATCGTCACTCACACTGTAAAGCTGCGCTTCATCCGTGACCTGCTCTATGGCAGCAGCAACCTCTTCCAGAGAGATTCTTGCCGGGATCATCCCAAGCAAAACGGCCGCATAGTCCGTCCCGTCTGTGTTGAGCGGCATCGTTAGATCCGCCCAGGGCTTCAGGCTCTCTATAACCGATCTCTGCCGGCTTTCTTCCGCGGAAATACGCTTGATGCGCGCATCATTCTCTTCGATCTGTCGGGCAAACTGTACAGCACCCCACATTCCCGTTTCATCCAGAAACTCTTCGGAGCTTATTTCTGGCTGGGAGGACAGGAGCGGTGATTTCTTCGGCACATACCGATTCAGCAGATCAATGCCATGCTGCAGGGAAGAATAGGCCTGCTTGTATTTCATCAGATCTGAATCTTCGCTCTTTACGAGAGACGCGATTTCAGAGTCCTTTACAAGCCCGTCAATCTCTGCCACTTCCAGGCATCCATGCCGGATCAGCTCTTTCAGAAGCGCTTCCTTCTGACTGCGGATAACAGCCAGCGTCAGCCGTTTCATCTGTAAAATCGCCATTTAGCCGTTCACGATCCTTTCCGCCACGAGCGTCGCAGCTGCTTCGAGCTTTGCTTCTGCTCCGGCACGAAGAATGGCTTTTTTTGTATCCAGCTCACGGCGCAGCTTTTTAGCATCACTGACGGATTTTTCATCCGACTTCTGCCTCAGCTCATCCAATTCTTTTTCCGCCCGGACAACGGAAGATTCTATGGATGCTTTTCCTGCCGCTTCAGCATCGACAAGCATCTGCTTTGCCTGTGCCCTTGCATACTGAACAGCAACTTTTGCCGCATCTTCTGCCTGTGCAATGCTCGTTATTGCATCAAATGACATTCGCACACCTCCTGTTTTCAGTCTTGATCCATCCGGTAAAAATATTAACACTGACTACAAATTATACAACACCCTTTCATCAATCACAAGGGAAAAATCATCCGAAATACAATTTTTTGTATTCAGATTTCCTATTGAATTTATACAACAAACTTTTGTCAGAATGGTTTTCTGATGTTCACTTTTATTATTCCGAAAAAAACCTCGACGAAATACCCACGAATATGATATAATAAAAAATAACAGGAGACGGCGCCATCATCCGCTCCCTAAACCGAAAAAGTATAGAAAGGATGTGCAACAGAATGATTATTCCGACCACCCATTTCCGCAGTGACTTCAGCAGCATTCCGCTTCGCATTGCAAAAGGGCATTTCGCAACCAATCACAGTCATATCAATTACTATATTGACATGACATACACCAAGCACCGTTTGGCAGAAGCCCGTCAGGCGGCAAAAGAGCTGGCCGAAGATTTTAAGGCTTCCACCGTTGTCGACACTGTTCTTTGTCTGGATGGAACAGAGGTCCTTGGCACCTGCATTGCAGAGGAGTTGACAAGCGTCGGCATCCAGAGCATGAACAAGCACGAAACCATCTATATTGTTACACCGGAGCGTACCTCCGGCGGCCAGGATATCTTCCGTGACAACACAGCACATCTGATCCGGGGCCGCCATGTTCTGGTGCTGGCAGCGTCGGTAACAACCGGCAAAACCGTTCAGGCAGCCCTTGAGCTGCTGCAGTATTACGGCGGGATTCCGGTAGGAATCTGCAGCATCTTCACTTGCCTGGAAGAATGCGAAGGATTCCCGATTACTTCCATTTTCCATTCCGAGGATCTGGGAGACTATCAGTGCCTGCCAATGAATCAGTGCCCGCTTTGCAAAGAGGGAGCTAAATTTGACGCTCTTGTCAATTCTTACGGCATTTCCAGTTTCTGAAACAATCAAACGTTTCTATTTACAACACATCCGGAGCGGTTTGAAACCGCTCCGGATATTTTTTCGAAAATCATCCTGAAGGTATTGACAATGCGATATTGATATGATATCATTCTGATATCACTTAGGGGGTGACAAACATGACTGAAAAAGTATTGTCCGGTAAAAAGAACGGTATGGCTGTTTTGCTGCTTACTATTTTAGGCTATCTTGCAGCAATTGTTTTTCTGATTTTCGGCGGAAGCCGCGGAATTATCCCGCTGTTTGTCCTCGGGCTGATCTGGATCTGCCTCGGATGGATCCTTTTGCTTGGTTTGAAAGTACTCAAGCCGAAAGAAGCTCTTGTGCTTACACTATTTGGCAAGTATATCGGCACGCTGAAAGAAGAAGGCTTCTACTTTGTCAACCCGTTCTGCACAGCAGTTAACCCGGCAGCGAAGACAAAGCTCAGCCAAAGCGGCGATGTTGACGGCGGGCACAGCAATGCTCTTCTGAGCGCCGCACTGACAAAAAATGCCGGAGACGCTAACATCGAGCTCACCAGCAAGAAGATTTCTCTCAAGGCCATGACACTTTCGAACAGCCGTCAGAAGATCAATGACTGTCTGGGCAATCCGATCGAAATCGGTATCGCCGTAATCTGGCGTGTGACAGACACCGCAAAAGCCGTATTCAATGTAGACAACTACAAAGAATATCTCTCTTTGCAGTGTGACAGCGCAGTACGGAATATCGTACGCATTTATCCCTATGACGTTGCACCGGGTGTTGACACAACCGGGGATGGCGTTGAAGATGACGGCAGTCTCCGCGGTTCAAGTGAACTGGTAGCAAGCCGAATCCGGGACGAAATCCAGATTAAGGTTGCCGAAGCCGGTATCGAAATTCTGGAGGCTCGTATTACTTATCTTGCCTATGCTCCGGAAATTGCTGCCGTTATGTTGCAGAGGCAGCAGGCATCCGCCATTATCGACGCACGCAAAATGATCGTGGACGGAGCCGTCGGAATGGTGGAAATGGCATTGGAAAAGCTCAACGAAAACAACATTGTGCAGCTGGATGAAGAGAGAAAGGCAGCAATGGTATCCAACCTGCTCGTCGTGCTCTGCGGCAACAAGGATGCTCAGCCCATCGTTAATTCCGGCAGCCTGTACTAAGCTATGGCGGAAGAAAAAAAACAAATCCCCCTACGGCTCTCTGCAAAACTCTACAACGCTATTGCAGCCTGGGCAGAGGACGACTTTCGCTCGGTAAACGGACAGATTGAATATCTGCTGACAGAATGTGTCCGTCAACGCAAAAAAAACGGGAAGTATGTTTCTGAAACCCTGGATGAGCCGATCGAACTGGATCTCACATGAAAAGAAAGCATCGCCGGGAATCCATTCCAAGGCGATGCTGATTTTTATTCAATTTTTTAATCGAGAAGCTTAATATCACCAATGAGAGGAAGAGGCTCATCGCTCATCTTTACAGCCCGATAAATACCCATAATCAGAAAAACAAGTGCTGCCAAATCGATAATTCCTCCGGCAAAACCGATAAGCCCTCCGCGACGGGCAAGAATTGTACCAAGAGAACTGAGAACATTGACTGCAAGAGCCTGATTCAAATGATGGCGAGCCATTTTATCATCTTTGTCATGAAAGAAGAATGCTGCAATCCAGCAGAACCAGGTCAGATAGCTGATTACCGAAAACAGCTTCGTGTATTTCTTCATAGAGACCTTCGGTGCAGCTTCTGTCCCGGAGGGAACCTCCCTTTCCTGGGGATTATCTCTATCCTGAGATATTTCCTCCGGCGAATAGTCTGCCGATGCAAGCTGCTGAGCCTGGGCTCCTGCCCCATAATTGTAATCAGACATCGTGTCCCTCCATCTTCAAATATTTGACGTATGGTAATTTACCATATTCTGCCTGCGGAGATAAGAACAATTTGTAGCAGATCTAAGAACAATCTGTAAAAAAGATAGTCTGCGATCTTCTTTCCTGCCATTTCCAGACTTGACGCTTATCCTCCTTGAGGATATAATCACAAAAAACAATTTCAGGAGGAAACTCATATGCTGACTCTGGAACGGGCTCATGAGCTCAATGATTCAATGGTCACGGAAGACCATCTGAAACTTCACGCGCTGAATGTCAGTTATGCCATGAGCGCTATGGCAAAACACTTTGGGGAAGACGCAGCCCATTGGGAAGCTATCGGATATCTGCATGATTATGACTATGAGAAATACCCGGAGGAACATCTGCAGCATACCCGGGAACCGCTTCTGGCTGCCGGGCTGTCGGAAGAGGAAGTGCATGCGATTCTAAGCCATGGCTACAGCCTTGTCAACGATGTGAAGCCGGAAAACAACCTCGAAAAATCTCTCTTTACGGTTGATGAACTGACCGGAATTATCCAGGCCTGTGCCAGGATGCGCCCTCACGGCATCACGGATCTTGAAGTGAAAAGCTTTATGAAGAAATTCAAAGACAAACACTTTGCTGCAAAATGCAACAGAGACGTGATTCTCCAGGGGTGCGAAATGCTCGGGATGGAACTACGTGATGTTGCAGGCATCTGCATCGAAGGCATGAAAGAGCATGCTGCTGAACTCGATCTGCTGGGAACAGAATAACGAAAGAATCCGAACTCCACTTTCTGCTGGGCGTTCGGATTTTTTCTGTTGCATCTGCAGTAGAATTTGCGCCGAATTACTTGAGAAGCTGAATGAGCGTACATACATGACCGTCTGCATAAATGGTGAAAAGCCAGCCATTCGCAAGAGCAGTCCGCCTGATTTCAGGATGACTGCCTGCTTCCACAGAAGATGCACAGACAATCCGAAACGATGAAAAGTCATTTTCCCTGTATTCTTCAGCCGGGAGGGCTTCCTCGGCAAAGGTGATATAGCGCGTATTGTGCACATGCCCGTTATAGTCCATATCGCTGCGCCTGAGAACAAGCGGCCCGACAAAATCAAATTCTTCCGGAGCCTTCAGCCGCGGTGCTTCATCGTCAAAAATCTGCTCGCTTTCAGGGCCATAGGCTTCCAGCAACTCTTCCGTAATCCGCACAAGACGTTTTGTTTTCATATCAAGCAGGGCAAACCTCGCATTCGCCCGGAAAAACTCCCGTCCGTCGTCTCCGGTCACGAGGAAGTCACGAGGTATAGCAGCTGCACGGGCTTTCGCGCGCGTCCATGTTCTGACATGAAGCTTTTGTCCCTCTGTCGGACATTCTTTGATGACGACTCTCCAGTCAGCCAGTACCCATGCAATATCCCCGTTTACAAGTTTATCGTGAGCTGCAATCATGTGATGGTTAGCCGTATTCTCAATGATCTGCAGCATGGCTTCAAAACTGAGCCGGCCTGTCTGGGTATAATCAGAGACTCTCGGTTCGTAAATATCTGTACAAAACATAATAACTGTTTCCTGCTTTTCTAATCAAATTGAAACAGCCCGGTGAAGGGCAATTTTGCCCTCTGCCGGGCTGTCAGGTCTCCTGTCAGCAAGAGATCATTCTTTTCATGCGCATCAGTGTCAGGCGGTTTCTGACCATCGGTGAATACTTCATAAGCAAATCTTTATCCGCTTCGGTTACTCCTATCTCATTCAGGGTATGCTTTGCCCCCAACTGTACAAGAAGCCCTTCCAGAACTTCCGCTTCAGTCAGTTCCCCGATCAGTTTCCGGATCGTCGGCCATGCCTTTGCCAGATTCTC
>JAGCAN010000136.1 GCA_017652685.1 Oscillospiraceae bacterium | reverse complement strand
TCCCGAGACGCCAATATGGTCCCTTCGACTAACAGGAACAGGTCCTCGCTTTCTCAAAGCGGGTATGCCGGTTCGAACCCGGCAGGGATCACCACCAGCCCAATAGCATGCACAGCAGTTAACTTTTCACATTTTCAGAAAATTGGGACGAAAACCGAAAGCGTGCTTTGTTGAGGCTGTTTAGAATCCAACAAATTTAGAAAGGAGAGATTTTCATGTTGGAGTTTCTGAAGAACATGGCAAATAAGACCCGCACTGAGAACGGTGCCGTGACTTTGCGTACCACTGGTTCCGACTGCCTGAATCTGTTTGCCGCCATCGGTGCGCTTCGTTCACAGAACGAGGTGGAGATCGAGAAGCGTTTTCTGCGCGCTTTCGCTGAGAACGGGGACCTCGCCATGAAGATCCTCTTCTATGCCCGCGATGTACGAGGCGGCCTTGGTGAGCGCCGTGTGTTCCGTGTGCTATTGGTACATCTTGCAGAGACTGAGCCGGCTTCGCTTTTGCGCAATCTCCCGTATATTGCAGAGTATGGCCGCTGGGACGACATCCTTGTTCTGCTTAACACCCCAATTCGTGCAGAGGCGGAGGCACTGCTTCATGAGCAGTTTCAGGCGGACATGGTTGCACTTGAGTCTGGTGAGCCGGTTTCACTGCTGGGTAAGTGGCTCCCGTCTGTCAATGCCCACAATGCAGAGACTGTAAAGCTTGCAAAGCAGCTGGTTCACGCATTCGGTCTGGATGAGGCGCAGTACCGCAAGGCCTTGTCTGCTCTCCGCCGAGAGATCCGTATTCTGGAGAATAACCTGCGCGAGCGTGACTATTCCTTTGACTACGCAAAGCAGCCTTCCAAGGCGATGTTCAAGTACCGCAAGGCCTTTCTTCGCAACGACGAGGCCCGTTATCGTGCCTTTATGCAGCATGTCTCTACCGGCGAGGCAACTCTCCATACCGGTACATTGATGCCTTATGAGATCGTGGAGTCTGCATACAATGCAGCCTGGAATGAGCGCGAGGCGCTGAATGCGACCTGGAATGCGTTGGAGGATTTCACTAAGGATGAGAACGCTCTCGTAGTGGCGGACGGTTCTGGCTCAATGTATTGGGGTGGCAAGCCCCAGCCCGCTGCAGTGGCACAGTCCCTTGCGATCTATTTTGCAGAGCGTAATCATGGTGCATTTCAGAATCACTTCATTACTTTCTCCATGACCCCGCAGCTGGTGGAGATCAAGGGTGCAGACATTGTAGAGAAGGTTCGCTACTGCCGCACCTTCAATGAGTGTGCGAATACCAATCTTCAGGCGGTGTTTGAGCTGATTCTGCAGACAGCGGTCGAGAATCGCCTTCCGCAGAAGGAACTGCCCTCTAAGCTCTATATTGTCTCCGACATGGAGTTCGACTCCTGTGCACGCGGTGCTTCGTTGACAAACTTCGAGCAGGCGAAGATGCGCTATGCTGCATACGGCTATCGTCTGCCTCAGGTGGTGTTCTGGAACGTTCAGTCGCGCAATGAGCAGCAGCCGGTAAAGATGAATGAGCAGGGTGTAGCGCTGGTGTCCGGCTGCACACCGCGCATCTTCTCGCAGGTTATGGCGGGCGAGATGGATCCCTACAAGAACATGCTCAACGTCCTGTTGTCTGAGCGCTACGCACAGATTTCCGCATAAAGTAGTTTTGGAGGAGCCGAATAGCTCCTCCTGTTTTATTTATATAGTCGATTTTTGGTCAAGTATGTCAAATAGGCTGAATAGGTCAAGCAGATGCAGGTCTTTTCTGTTCGAGTCAGTAAGAAATAACTGAGTAATTGACAAAGCCGTTATAGTCTCTTATAGTAGTGGCAATCTGTTATTCCTTGTAGAGTTTTTTGTATCGAAAAAGTAAAAGTGTAGCTGTCAGGAAGGAATCATCTAATGAAAGAATCTTTTGATCTGCAAAAGCATATTGAGCAGGGCATAGAAAAAATCGTTGCGGACACGATCAAAGCAACACTGAAAAATCCCAAAGAAAGTGCGTTTATGCTCCGTTTTGCGGCAGCCAGTAAAAAGGCTTCAAAAATCCGAATGAAGCAGGAGAAGGAGGGGCTGCATGTCCCCGGTTTCCTGATTGCAAGCATTACCAGCAGCTGCAACCTGCACTGTGCGGGATGTTATTCCCGCTGTAACAATGCTACGGTTGATGCAGCGCCGGTCGAACAGCTCAGCCGCGACGAATGGCAGCGGGTATTCCGGGAAGCCGATGACCTGGGGATCAGCTTTATCATGCTTGCGGGCGGTGAGCCTCTGATCCGCCGTGACGTAATCGAGGCCGCCGGAGATATGCAGAACATTATTTTCCCGATCTTTACCAACGGCACCTTTATCGATGAACGGTATTTCAAACTTCTGGATGAGTGCCGCAATCTGATCCCAGTGCTCAGTATTGAAGGAGGCAAAGAAATCACGGACGCTCGCCGCGGAAAAGGGATTTATGATCTTGTTACTGCTAATATGAACAAATTCCGCGAAAAGGGATTGATCTTCGGAGCATCCATTACCGTGACGACAGAAAACGTGCAGGAGGTTACCTCCGAGGAGTTCGTTCTGGCTCTGGCCGAGCAGGGGTGTAAATTGGTGATCTATGTGGAGTTTGTTCCTGTAACGGAAGAGGCGAAACACCTTGCGCCGGGAGAGGAAGAGCGGGCCTTTATGGCAACTGCAATAGACGCTTTGCGGCAAGAATATGACGACATGGTTTTGCTGTCTTTCCCGGGAGATGAGCTTGCGATGGGAGGCTGTATGGCTGCCGGGAGAGAATTTTTCCATATCAACTCTCACGGCGGAGCAGAACCCTGCCCCTTCTCACCCTATTCCGACATTAATGTTAAGGAGACATCTCTGCGGGATGCTATGACTTCTCAGTTGTTTGAAGCCTTGCGTGATCAGCACGTTTTGGAGGAATCCCATGTCGGAGGATGTGTTCTCTTTACTCAGCGGGCACAGGTCGAGCAGATCATGGCACAGATCGCAGAAGACAGAGCGGGAAAAAAGTAGAGGAATCCTAATAAGAGACTGCCGGCAAGAACGGTCTGTCTTTTGTTGGAGTTTCGTTTAAGCATGTGATTAAAAGGACAGCCCCGAAAAAGGGCTGTCCTTTCGTGCCTGTTTCCCGGCCTCGGCGGAGAAGCTTGTCGCAGCTGGGTCTTTGTTCGTTTTCTGTTTGCTGTTTCTAAGATGATCTTTGTTCCTTTGGCTGAACAGTTCCCCCTTCTGAGAAAAACCAGTAGTGCTTCAGTGTTTCGGGCATGATGTCATAAAGTGCATCTGCAGCGGCGCCAGGATCAATCGGATATTGACCGAACGTCCATTTTTTATACATGTAGCTGATGCCATAGCAGAAGACGTCCAGTTGTATCATTTCCTCCTGGGTTAGGCCGTCGCCGTTTCTGTTCTGCGCGGTAATCTGTTCTACAATAGATTTGGAATAAGTGTATACATAGTTTTCAAAGGAGTTGACGCCTGTCGTGTAAAAGGCTCGATGAAAATCGCTCCATTCATCCCTGGCAAAGCAATAGAGCTGATAAAACAGATCCCGATAGTTGTCACAGCGCTTGATGCAGTTGTCCAGCAGTTCCTTGTAGTTGCGATTCAGCACATCGTATTTGTCCTTGAAATAGCGGTAAAAAGTTGCACGGCCGATACCTGCTTCATCTGCAATCATCTGTGTGGTGATCTTCTCAACCTCGACACTGGTAAGAAGCCGGTTAAAGGCATAAATGATGTCTCTTTCTGTGCGTACCATAACAGCCTCCTGTGATACAATCTTTATATATTTTATCATAATGATACAGATTTTCAATAGTGTATCGTGACGGAATCTTGGGATTGCGATATACTGAAAATTAGTCTGGAAATTGAAATAATGTGGAGGGAAACACAATGGCAGAGCATATTTTCACTGAAGGTGAAAAGAAATGTCTGGAAGATTACTGGAGAGAATGCAGCAAAACACCCCGAAAGAATCTGATCAGGCTTGTCAGTCACATTAACATGTTTAATCCTGTTCCCAATGAGAAATCATGGGAATACATTTTCTTTGATCGTCAGCTGACAGCTGAAATGGTTGATTTTGCGCTGAAAATGAAGCTGCGAAAAGCCTACTATATCGACGAGCTGGCCAGGCGTGAAGGCATGAGTGTAGAGGATACCGCCCGCATGGCTGATGAATTGGTGCACATCGGTTTGCTGGAATACAACTGCGACGATGACGGTGTAGATCGTGTACAACTTCCTGTGTTTGCCCCCGGCTGCATGGAAAGCACCGTCATGACGAAGGAGCGTACAGATGCATACCCAGAGACCGCGCCAGCTTTCCTGAACTATATTTTGGATCTGCAGAAAAAGATCACCTGGGCAGTTCCTATGGGCTCGGCATTGATGCGTACCATTCCTATAGAGCAGGCTATTCAGAATGCGCCCCGTCGTGTCAATTATGAAGAGATTTCCTATTGGCTGGACAAAGCCGGGGAAAGCATTGGAGTAGCGCCTTGCGAATGCCGCAAGCTCCGGCGTATGGTTGGTGAAGGCACAGCCGATCTGGAATTTGAATGCTGTATCAATCTGGGTAAATACGCTGAGAGCTGCATACGTGCCGGTAAGGCTCGCCGTATCTCCAGGGAAGAGGCTGAGCACATCATCGAGGAAGCCGAGCGCCGGGGCAGTGTCCATCAACTCTCCAATATCGACGGCCCGGATTTCTCACTGTTTATCTGCAACTGTCAGTGGGATACCTGTATGGCACTCAGAACCAGCTGGTACACTCAGTCGCCCAGCCTTTCCCGCTCTAACTACATCGCCGAGGTTACGCCGGAGAAATGTGTGGCCTGTGGCAGCTGTGTGGAGGTCTGTCCGCAAAACGCTGTGAAGCTGGGTACCAAATTGTGTCAAAAGAACTCGGTGGAGATCAAGAAGACAGAAATCCCCGATAACAAGGTCATCTTCGGCAGCGAGCACTGGCAGCCGGACTTTTTGACCAATCGTAAAAATGTCATTCCCGAGACGGGCACTGCCCCCTGTAAGACCAACTGCCCGGCCCATATTGCGGTGCAGGGCTATCTGAAAAAGGCGGGTGAGGGCAAATATCTCGAGGCGTTGGAACTGATCAAGAAGGAAAATCCGTTTCCGGCAGTCTGCGGTGACGTTTGTGCCCGCTTCTGTGAGCAGGTTTGCACGCGCGGCGACATCGACCAGCCTGTAGCCATCGACGAAGTGAAAAAGTTTGTAGCCCGGCAGGAGCTGAAGGCAGAGAAGCGTTTCGTTCCTGAAAAGCGCTTCGACTATGGTCATAAGATCGCCGTTATCGGCTCCGGCCCGGCAGGGCTCAGCTGTGCCTACTATCTTGCAGTGCTGGGCCATAGTGTTACGGTATTTGAAAAAGACAGGAAGCCGGGTGGCATGATGGTCAGCGGTATCCCCTCGTTCCGTTTAGAGAAGGACGTGGTCGAAGCCGAGATCGACGTTCTCCGGCAGCTGGGTGTTGAGATCAAATGCGGCATAGAGGTCGGCAAGGATGTGACGATTCCCGAGCTGCGAGAGCAGGGCTACAAGGGCTTTTACATTGCCATCGGTGCACAGAAGTCCTCCAAACTGCATATTTCCGGAGAGGAATTGAAGGGAGTGCAGGGCGGTATTGATTTTCTGCGTGAGGTCAATCAGAGCAAGGATGCGAAGATCGGTAAAAAAGTCGCCGTCATCGGCGGCGGAAATGTGGCCATGGATGTGTGCCGCACAGCAGTACGCCTGGGTGCGGAGGAAGTATACATCGTATATCGTCGCACAGCTGACGAGATGCCCGCCGATAAGGAGGAGGTTGCTGAGGCCGAAGCTGAAGGTGTGGTCTTCCGCTATCTGAATGCTCCTGTGGAGATTCTGGGTGAGGACGGAAAAGTCTGTGGCCTTAGGGTGGAACTTATGGAGTTGGGCGAGCCGGATGAAAAAGGCCGTCGCAAGCCGGTAGGTACCGGAAAGTTTGAGATTCTCGACGTAGATACAGTGCTTGGTGCGATTGGCCAGACTACTGACTGGGGCAAGTTGCTGGAGGGCACCAGGGTTGTCCTGAGCAAGAAAGGTTATGCAGAGGCAGACAGCTGGACCTACCAGACGGCCGAACCGGATATCTTTGTGGGTGGTGATGTCTACACCGGCCCAAAGTTTGTTATCGACGCCATTGCCGCGGGCAAGGAAGGTGCGGATTCCCTTCATCGATTTGTGCATGAAGGCCATAGCCTTACTCTGGGTCGTGTCAGGCGTGACAACTTCAAGTATATTGACAAGGCTAATATCCTGATTGAACTGGGTGGTTACGACAGTGCCAGCCGGAACAGGCACGGCGTGGACGAAAGCAAGATCAAGACGTTCAGTGATGAACGCCTGCCCTTCACGGAGGAGCAGGTCAAGGCTGAGGCTGCTCGTTGCCTCAAGTGCGGCGCGGCCTGGGTGGACAGTAATATCTGCATCGGATGCGGATTGTGCACCACTCGCTGCAAGTTTGATGCTATCCATATTCATAAGGAATACGATGCATGGGGTGTTCCGTACGAGAAGCTGGTAGGTCATGTGCTGAAAACCAGTGCACAGAGAGTCGGCAGACGCATCGTGAAGAAGGACGTCTGAAATGCATGAGATCGGCGTACTGACCAAAACAGTTGATCTGGTAGAAAACCTGGCAAAAGATAACGGCCTCGACCATGTTGGTTATATCACTCTGGAAGTGGGAGAACTGACAGGCTATGTGCCGCTGTTCTTTGAGAAATATTTTCCAATTGTTATAGAAGAACGACCGCTTTTCCAAGGCACGGAACTGCGTATCCAGACAGTGCGCGGGCAGGCTCTCTGCAGCGAGTGTCAAAGCCTTTACAACGTGATGAAGCAGCAGGGGAAATGCCCCAAATGCGGCAGCCGGGAGAAAAAGATCCTTGGCGGACAGCAGTTTCTGATCAAAGAGATCGGATATTAAAAAAATGCTGCCATATTACGAAGCTGTATAGCCAAATTATAAAACCTGCAATTTAAACGAAACTGCAGTTAAAAGGAGCACATCATGGCAAACTACATTATCGCTACCTCTTCCACTTCCGACCTCCCCCGAACCTGGCTGGAGTACCACCGGATCCCTTTCATTTCCTACTCATACACTGTGAAAGACAAACTCTATGAGGACGACTGCCGGGAAGAGACCCGTGACGCGGTTTACGTCGGTATGCGTCAGGGTGACCTGCTGAAGACATCCATGATCAATGAGTTTGTGTATTACGACTTCTTTAAGGAGCTGATGGACACTGGTAAGGACGTCATTTTCCTGGATATGTCCCAGAAGATGTCGGTATCCTTTGTCAATGCAAACAAGGCAGCAGAGAAGATTCGCATGGACTATCCGGATCAGAAACTCTATGTGATGGACACCTTATGCATTTCCGGCGGCCTTGGCCTGCTGGTTGAACATATGGTAGAACGCATGGAGAAGGGCATGAGTTATGATGAGGTTATTGCCTGGGGCGAAGAGAATAAGCTGAAAATTGCCCACCGCTTCACCGTGGATGATTTGAAGTATCTGAAAGCTGGCGGTCGGGTTTCCAATGCAGCGGCGCTTGTGGGTTCCATGCTCAACATCAAGCCGGTGCTCTACGTGCCCGATGGGGGTACTTTGGACGTAGTCAAGAAGGCTCGTGGCCGAAAGGCTGCGCTGAAAGCTATTCTGGACAGTGTGCTCCACGATCTGAGCCAGGTGCCGGATCCCACTGGCTTGCGTATCCACATCCTGCAGGCAGATTGCCGCGCTGACGCTGAGACGGTGCGGGACGGGATTCTGGCAGTCTATCCTCAGGTTGGGGAGATCACGATCACAAGTCTGGGCGTAGTTATCGGTGCCCACTGCGGGCCGGGTCTGCTCACCGTCTTTTATCTCTGCAATGGGAGAAATCCTGAATAATCATCAAGAAGCTGGTCTCCGGTTTTGAACGAAAGGATCAAAGTCGGAGACCTGTTTTTTATGCATCTTATCGTGTAAAAGTGCATCTTGGCTGCGGAGGGGTTGAAAAGGCAGAAAAAACCTGTAAGATAGCGCCGTACCTTACAGACAGGACTGGTGACTGATATGGGTATTACCGTATTTATTCTTTTATCAATTCTTGAAATCGTGCTGGCAGTGAAGACCTCACGAAAAAGATCGAACACGAAAACATGGCGTAGAGACACTCTGGTGATCCGCGCCGTTGAGGCCATTTTAATTGTTCTTTGTCTCGTTTGTTCCTCGCAGAAATGGCGCTTCGTGCCGGTGTTTGCATTTGTTACGGTTCTGCTTGTGATCGCAGTTCTGAAAATGCTGATTGGGCGGAAACGGGATTCCGGCCCGAAGAAAACCGCGGGAACTATTATCTCCTGTGTGTTATGCATTCTGGCGTTTGGTTTTCTTCTGATTCCTGCCTTTCTCTTTACCGATTACAGTGGCCTGCCGGTATCCGGTCGACATGAGATTGCCGAGACCTCTGCCATCCTGATTGATAGCTCCCGGACAGATCCCTTTGAGAGAGATGGCAGCCTCCGGGAAGTGCCGGTGTATTTCTATTACCCTGCAGATGCGTCTGAGGGCGAGCAGTTCCCATTAGTCATCTTCTCCCATGGTGCCTTCGGCTATTACCAGAGCAACATCTCTACCTATATGGAGCTTGCCAGCAATGGCTATGTGGTTGTCGCGCTGGACCATCCCCATCATGCGTTTTTCACGCAGGATACCGATGGAAAGATGGTGATCGTGGACAGGAACTTTATCAATACCGCAATGAACCTGGGCAGCCAAACCGACCCCCAGGAGCAGTTTACAATCTACACACAGTGGATGGCGCTGCGCACGGCAGACATGAACTTTGTTGTCGATGAAATCAAGGCTGCTGCGCAGAGCGGGGAGATAAACGGAAGCTGGTTTCTCTCCGGCGGGAATGATGAGGCTGTTCGATCGGTGCTGGGGATGATCGACGGATCCAAAATTGGTCTTATGGGTCACTCCATGGGCGGTGCTACCTCGGTGGAGCTGGGCCGGGAACGCAGCGATATTTCTGCTGTCATTGATTTGGATGGAACCATGCTCGGAGAGTATCTGGGTGTGGATAACGGGGAATTGATACTCAACGAAAATCCCTACCCTGTTCCGGTGCTTGAATTTAACAATTGGGAATCGTATACTGATAGAGAAC
>JAGCAN010000135.1 GCA_017652685.1 Oscillospiraceae bacterium | reverse complement strand
TGACAGCACTTGCACCCTTGGAAGTACTGACATAGATGGAGCCCTGGCTGAAGTCACCGGCGTCTACCAGGTAGACTTCTGCACCGCCTGCTTCGTAGGATTCCTTCAGGGCGGCCATCACAGCATAGCCGGCCAGCTGGCCGTGGACGTCATTGCTATGGAGAATAATGGTTTTTCCTGTAAAGTCGCTGTAAAAGATTTTGGCATTGGCTTCATAATCATACGCCCATGCCGGGATTGCGAGAGCAAGAACCAGAACCAGGGAAAGGACAATTGCCAGGAGTTTGCGCGATTTTTTCATAATCTACCTCCATTTTCAGTTATTCGGCGGCCTCAGCCGCCGTTTATTGAGAACTTCCTACAGAACTGATTTTACCACACTCGAATTGATAAAACAATCATAAATCAGATAATTTCAGTTGATTTATCCGAGGTATGACCACGTCTTTTTTAACGTTTCACGCTGCTGTTCCGTCATGGAAGAAAACTCCTTCAAAGGAGTGTCGGTTGCAAACAGGCTGTGCCCGCACACCGGACAGGCCGGGACAGCATCATTCGGTTTCTGGGATCCCAGAAAACCGCAGGCGGTACAATATCTCATGTAACGGACGTTTTTTCGGAGTTTGCGATTCTTTTTCTTTTCGGGAATCTTCAGCCAGCCGGTTGACTGCTGCCTCCCTCCGAAAACAAAGAGAGCAAAAAACAGAAGAAAAAAGAAAACCATCAGCAGCGCGAACGGATAAAGCCCAAGTATATTGAGAAATAGAGCCGTACATGCGCTGATCAGCATGAATAATAACGAAACGGTCTTGAGTTCCTTTCCCATCCGATTTTCCTCCCTCCGGGTGTCTGATTTGCATTTTACCACAGAACACGGAAATCTTCCAGCGTCAGGCAGCAGTTTCTTCAAGAATTTATTGACTTTTTTGCCCTGCAAAGATAATATATATTAGTTGAATTCTAATAAAACGATTGGTGATATTGCTTATGAGTTCTCGTGTGGCTGACGAAATGCCGCGTCTCTCTTTCGGTACAATTCTGCTGCGCATTCTGTGCGTTCTGCTTGTGACGGTTCTGCTGGTTGCCGTACTGCTGTATTCTGCGATGTTTGTTGTGTGCAAGGGGCCTTCGGAAACGGCACGCAATCTCGGTGTAAGGACAGCCCGTGAAACCAGCGCCATGTACTGGCTGCCAAACCTCTTCCTGACAGATGAGGAGATTGCCGCAATCGAAAAGACGCAGGAGATCACGGTGGAAGAGACCGACACCTCGCTTGTCAGTGTAAAAGCCGAGCCAAAACCCGCCGAAGGGCACTATACCGACGAGTGGGGCTATACGGACGATGACGACGACGGGATCATCCTCGTCAATGTGCCCGGCCAGACCTATACCGGTTATATGATGATCGTGCTGGATCCGTCCCGCGTGGTGCTGGGGTGCAACACTGCCACCATCGGCGGAAGAGGCTATACGGTAGCAGAGTATATTTCGATGTTTGATGCCGTTGCCGGGATCAATGGCGGCGGATTTGATGATCCGAATGGGAAAGGAAACGGCGGGATGCCGGATTCTGCCATTGTGAGTGACGGCGTTATCTATTGTGCCGGAAAAGGCATTGGACCCGGCTTTGTCGGAATCGACACCAATGACATTCTGCATGTCGGCTTCACGAGCCTGGAAGAACTGACCGAACGGAACATCCGTGACGGCTGCGGCTATGGGCCGATTCTGGTTTCCAACGGCAAAGCAGTGGATGACAGCATGCTTGTCAGCGGCCTTAACCCGCGCACTGCGATCGGGCAGCGGACCGACGGTGCCATTCTTCTTCTGGTTATCGACGGGCGTCAGCCAAACAGCCTGGGCGCAACCTATGCCGATGAAGCGGAGATTATGCTGCGGTTCGGGGCAGTGAATGCCATGAATCTGGACGGCGGTTCTTCTTCCCTGATGTGGTTTCAGGGCAAGTATATCAACAACAACGCCTCTGTTATCGGCATCCGCCCGATTCCCACAAGCTTTGTCGTTTTGAAAGAAGGTGTGAGAGGATGAGATCCTATCGGGAAAAATCCCGTTTCGGAACGGGTCTTGTCATCGATATTCTGATCTTTCTGATCCTGACGGCAGTCGGCCTCATCTTCTTTTATGACTGGCTGGAAGCTTATGAATTGACGCGTCCTTATAACGCCGTACAGGCCTATGAGGATTCTCTGCACACGAACGGCCTGTCGGAAAACGCGCTGGCAGCGCTCACCGGAATTGACAGGAAGCTGCAGACCGACAGCTCTATCCGTGAGCAGGCAAAGGATCTTCTCGACGAGGCTGTTCTTGTCCGCTCTCTTGCGATGAGTGCACCCGACAAACAGGTTTACTCTGTACGCTCAGAGGGTTACGACATCGGCACCGTAACGTTCCGGCCGACGGGAGAGAGAAGGTTCAATTTCAGAACGTTTGTCCCCGACGAGGAGGAATACGACTTTTCCGCCTGGTCGGAATCGGTTACGCTTCAGGTTCCGGACGATTATACGGTATCTGTCAACGGTGTTGCGCTGGATACCTCCTACCGGACGGAAAGCGGCGTTCGGTACCGGACGCTTCAGGATTATTATGACGAATACTCCTCTCTGCCGACGCTGATGGCATATACCAGCGGGAATGTACTCGGCACGCCTGAGATTACGGTGACAGACGGTTCCAATCAATTGGTACCAGCAGAAAAGCTGACGGAAGAATACTTCCTTGACACCTGTTCGCAGGAAGAACGTTCACGCCTTTCCGATTTTGCACGGAACTTTGTGTTTAATTACGTGCAGTTCACGGCTGACGTCGGCGGCGGGCACTATATCTATTATAATGAAGTACGCCAGATGATCACGCAGAACAGCCCTCTTCTTGACCGTATGGCCCAGTCGCTTGGAAGCTTTGGCTATACGACGACGCGTTCCTGTACGATTGTGGATGATTCTGTGAATATCTGCTGCCCATTCGGGAGAGGCGTATACTTTGTTGACTATTCGTATACGACAAAGACAGT
>JAGCAN010000018.1 GCA_017652685.1 Oscillospiraceae bacterium | reverse complement strand
TCAGCACCGGAGAAGAACTGCTTCTTTGTAAAAACGAATGGTATGGAGCTCGATACGCTGCAGCAGAAGCTGGCAGATGTCAACGGTCTGATAAAGGTTAAAGACGCTTCAGCAGATCGGAATGTGATCGAGCAGTTCACAGGGTCGCTCAACTTTGTCGTCTGGCTTATGCTCTTTATCGCAGCAATTATGGCCTGCTTCATTGTGGCAAACTTCTCCATGACTTATGTCCAGAGAAAAACCAGAGAGCTTACCATCATGCGCATTAACGGCTTTACCGTTCGGGAATGCATCTCCTATGCTGCGGTGGACCTTATCATAACAACAATTCTTGGGACACTTCTCGGCCTGCCGCTCGGTGGGTTCCTGGGCCATGCCATCCTGAGCACCACCGAAACGCCGTATATTCAGATGATCCGTGAAAATGTATTGCAATCTTATCTCTATTCCGCACTCATCACCTGTGGTTTTTCTGCGTTCACCAACAGCTTTGCGCTGCGTAGAATCAGAACACTGAAGTTATCTGACATCACATAGCTATTGTCTTTATCTTATTCCCCATGTCGCAAGCTATAAGCAGGAATGCAGAAATCATACGCAGTTTGCCTTGTCACGAAGACGTCCGGATCCGGGCACTGAGCAATCGTACCGATTGCGATGATATCCATCGGTTCCTCAAGCCATACCTGTACTTTCACTGCCCCCTTCTCCGGGTAGTCAAAATTGCCGACCTGTATCCACTGTGTACCTGTGTTGATCCAGATTTCACGCGGACAGTAGATATCCTGTTCTCTCGTATTCTGCTTGATCAACTGGTATTCCAATGTAAAGCCGATACAGCCGTAAACCGGTTCAGACAGGCAGGAATACGGATGCCAGAATTTCTGGAACCCCAATTCACCCCAGGTAATCTCCGGATCTGCTGAAACCATCAGGACATCTGTTTTCTCTTCACCGGATATGAGAGTAGGACCCGGAAATTCCTCCAACAGACGAATGCTTTTGATCCAGCCGCAATAGCGCTTATTGTTGCTGCCTCGATACAGGAAGCATGACATCTCTCCCTGTTCCGCCACAACCGTTACCTCTGTGCCTTCATAGAGATAGGGCATATTGGGAAAATCAGAATCCAACATATCCGGCACACTCTTCACTTCCAGCGAAGAGGAATGAAAAGCTTTTCGGGCATAAAGCGTCTTCCATTCAGGGAGATAGTCCTCATCTTCTGGAAAGCGTAGAAAACCGGCGTGCCCGGTATCCAGCAATGCCTGACGGCCGCGCTCGGCAGCAGTGGCTTTTCCCTCTTCCGTCGAAGCATCTTCTGCAAATGCAGGAATTGAGGTTTTCAGCAAAAGGCAGGCAATCAGAAAAAATAGTATTCTTTTTAGTCGCATCTTTTTCACCTCACCTGAGGTTTCTTTTCGTTTGCAATACTTCCGTCTATCGTGTATATCGCATCATATGTCGAGCGTGTATTCCCGCAAATCGGGTGACGCAGTCTCTGCCATAAACAGCCGGCAGCATAAAGATATGCTGCCGGCAATTGTTATGAATGGGGAATCAGCCGTTTGAAATAAAGTCTTCATTAAACCCGCTCATGAGCAGATTTCCGTACGGATCGTAGATATCATAGTAACCATAGGGATCGGCATCAACGACAAATCCGTCAGAAGTGACAGCGGTATACGACCCGTCAGTCCAGAAGGTTTGGGAAGAACCGTCAGAGTTGACATACGTATTAGCGGCATTGTAGTCATAATAACCGTAGGAGTATGCATACGGGTCATATCCGTCGATACCGTAGTAATAGGGATCTACATAACCGTGCGAGGTATCACCATAGATATCTACCTGGTAAATATCATAAGAACCGTTGCTGTATGCCACATAATAGACTGTGCAGCTGCAGCCGTCAACCAGATCACCGTAAACAACATCACATCTGGAACGGCTGACCTGAACCGACGTTCCGTTTGCAAGATAAATCCGATATACATTCGACCATGTGTCGTACACTGTGCCTGACATAGAGCCATAGACATTTGATGTGTTGACGCTGTTGCCCGTACCTGCTCCCTTTATGTAAAGGTATGCCGTGCTGGTACGCGCCGTCTGGCCGTTATAATAGAATGTGCAGTAAGCGCCCCAGCCGTTCATATCACTTCTGACGTTGGAGATGGCAAGCGTTGTGGAATAATTACCCGTAACGGAAGAGCCAAAGTAACTCTGGAAGCTCTGTACTGAGTATTCTCCTCCATCCGGTGAGACAAATGTCCAGGTCAGGCTGTCATAGGCGTTGGCGTTAGCGACAAACAACGCCGTATCACCCTGCTTGCGGTTTTCATTGGTCGGATTTTTTGTGATAGAAAGATAGGCAGGTCTGGTGCTGTTATTTGCTGCCGGTGCAGCCTGCGGTTTTACAGGCGCAGCTGTCTGTGCTGCGGGAGCCGGCGCTGCAGAGGGCAGGGTTGCTGTCGGGCGGGGTGTGCTCTTCTCCAATTCCTTTTCTCCAGTAAAAACTGCATAGCTGTTGGCGAGGTTTGCCACTTCTGAGATATCGTCGAGACGGAACCACCCAAAGGCAGTATTGCTTCTGTCTGCTCCTGCAAACGCATTTACTCCGGCGGAGTTATAGGCATCGGCGGAAATGGGGAAACCGTTGTTGTCCGTGTAAGCAGTGTTCATCTTCCCGTTGGCTACTTCCGCATGTTCAATTGCATGCTGGTTAAAGCTGAGCACACCATCTTTGAGGATAACCGAGCAGATAACGGTGTATACATCCTGCTCGGAAAGCACGAGCTTGTCATGGAAGATATATGCCCACGTATCGGTTGCAGTGTCGTGATAAGTGTCAGCGCTGTCAGCAATCAGATCCGGAAAGGATTCTCCTTCCGGCACACTGACCTTCAGTTCCTGAAAAGCGCTGCCGTCCTCATTCAGTTCCCAAACCTTAACGTTTGTGGCATAGTTGGCGTGCAGAGATGCAGCAACGACTTCAAGGCAGCCATTGTGATTCAAATCTGTCACTGCATAGCGCCAGACGTCTCCGTCGGCATTTTGCTTCAGGGAACCAAGCGTGGCAAAAATCGTGTTGATTTGTGAATCTGCCTGCTGTACGCTCACGCTGTCAGCAAAAGCGGTAATTCCGCTGAGAGCAAAGGCCAGCACCAGCAAAACGGCAAAAAGCGTACGGATCGTGGTTCTCTTTTTCATAGTTTTACCTCCAAAGCAGAAATATTATGAATCGCTGAAAAACGGAATTGGGAATGACTAAATAATAGCAGAATTACGCCTGTTTTTCAACAAAAAAGGTATTTTCCTTAGGGCAAAAAGAATTATTGAAATATCTTTACTAAATCCGGATCAAAGAGTATAATTAATAAAAAATCTGTTTTTTGTATAAAGAAAACAACCAAAATAATCCATAACATTCCACTGGCAGCTCTCTGCATAGGAATTTTCAGCAGGGGACGATTTTCTTTTGCGCCTGACCTATGCAGGTGCAACGAAAACCGTCTCCTGTCGATGCATCAGACTATTTTGAGTTGAGCAGAAAACAGCTGTACTATCAAAGGAAAAAGGAACCTGAATGGAAACTGAACTGAGACGAAAACAAATCTCCCTTCATACATTGGGAACAGGCATTATTCTCTTTGGAGCCTGGAGTGTTGTGAGAGCTATGCTGGTTCTCCAGGCAAAACCACTTGCGGAACTGGATCTCCCGGATGATCCACAAATCGTATTATTTATAAAAATCCTATTCTTCCTTTTTCTTGGTTTTTTCCTGCTTGCAAGCTTTAGCTTTCGGCTCTATATAGGCCTCTCTGCTCGGGCGGAGGGGACAGGAAGAAAGAAGAAAAGCTTCTATCTTTATCTCACTGCAGTTATATTGCTGATCAACATTCTCGCTTTTTTTCTCTCTCTGTATTCTCTTTTCACAAACAGGTTTGGTAATTACAACACCCTGGATTATATTGTCACAATCCTTGTTGATCTGACATCAAATATTCTGCTTGCCCAGCTGATTTCCACAGCTTTACGTGTTCGAAAGCTGCGCACACTGTCGGAGGATTGACGCATGCAGAAAGATTTTCATTATTACGCAACATATTGTGCATCTCTGCTCGCCGGCTATTCTCATGAGGAGAGCCTGTCAATCTGTTACAGTGCACAGTTTGTGGATTGCTGTACACGGACATTGTTGTCTTCTCTGAAAGCTCCTCTTTCCGCAGCGACTACGCAGCTTCAGCTTGAACTGGCAAATGCACGGACTGATCCCGTCGGCCTACAGGATATCACACGAATCTGGGCTTCTTTTCACTTTCTCCCGGGTGATCTGTATGCACCGGTAAAAAAAGCTTCCAGACATTATCAGAACAAATACCGTCTGATCTGCAATCCGAACGGCACACTGTTGTCTGATACGGTTGAACTCGCTAAGGGAAGCAGCCTGCAGGCAGCCGGTATTGCTATGCACGTTCTGGCCGATACCTGGGCACACCGCTATTTTGCCGGTACCCCCTCCCTGGTTATTAACAACACCAATTTTTATTTTTATGAGCTCTTCCCGGAGGAGAACACCTTTCGGGAGCAGCCTGTTGTTTTCAGCCACAGTCCCGGAACTCCAGATGATGTGGAAAAAAGCCACTATAACGGCAGTATTTTCCAAAGCAGTGAAAACTCCATTATGAACCTGGGGCACGGCCGCGCAGGGCATCTGCCCGATTATAGCTTCATCCGATACAAATATCTGCCTGCCTGGGGTGATTATGAGGCCGTCGTTAAGGACAATCCCTCTGATTATTATCATGCTTTCTGCCAGATGGTATATGCGTTGAAATATCTGCGCGGACTTGTTCCCACCTTCGAGGCATACCGATACGATTTCGATTCCGTCGCACCGTGGGAAGCTCAAATTCGTACAATTCTCGGAAAGCGGCAGAGCGATGCCTGTGCAGACTGGAAGGCTCTCGGTGAAACGATCTCCGGACAGGAGATCGGGGATTTTGACCTGGTTCGCTATCAGCAGGAGTATCGTGAATCCCCTGAGAGGGATAAGAACAACACCTTTCTCGGTCGCTTCTTTCTTGCCGCACTGGCACAGAAAAGCATGGTCACAAACAAAATCTTCCGATCGGGAAATCTGTTGGCCGGTTTCTCGGTAGATTATGCTGAAAAAGGCTTTCGCGGTATCCGCGATTTTATCCGGCTTGTCGAGGCACAGAAAGGAGAGCAGCACGATGACTAACATGCAGCGTATAAAAAAAGTGCTGGCAGCAATTCTGATGATTCTCTGCTCCTGTATTGTGATCCGATATCCGGAAGAAGGTTTTTATCTTGTCGCCGTCATCTTCTGTGTCTCCCTGCTTCTGTACGGGATCCGCACATTGTTATATTATCTCACAATGGCCCGTCACATGGTAGGCGGTAAATCCATTCTTTATTTTGGTATCATCGTATTTGATCTCGGTATATTCATCCTCACAACAGTTAATGACCCGAAATTCTTTATTGTTATTTACCTGTTTGTTTTTTACGGCTTTTCAGGTATTATGGCTGTGTTACAGGCTTTCGAAACAAAGCGCTTTGACTCTCCTTCCTGGAAATGGATTCTGATTGAGGGTATTGCCAATACAGCTGTTGCAATTCTTGCAGTAATTGCAGGCTTATTCCTCCGTTCTTCTGTAGATATATCCTATCTTTATGCTGCCTGCCTGTTTTATTCCGCCTTTATTCAGCTCTCTACCGCTTTCCGAAAAACTGCTATCATATTCATTCAGTAATCATTACATCGTTATTTCCGATCCGAAACAAATAGCCATCTGTTAATCGAATTCCATCACAAGCCCTTAAGATCTTGTTCATTCAGATAACAGAAAGGAGAATTTCATAATGTTCCAGTGGATTAAAGAAAACAGAACTCTCAGCAGAATACTTCCCACACTATACTGCAGCATCATGCTGGTTTTCTCCGTCGTTTTTCAAACAGTTGCTCTTGCAGATTCCGATCCGCAAATGCTGTGGACCCCGGATTCCTATGAAATCCACTTATTGTTGAATTCAGACCTTGTACTGAATGAAAACCACCTGCTGAAGCAGGAATTCCTTGATATTTTTGGCGCAGATGATTCCTATAAGACCTTTAGCCTCGCATATTATGAAACAAACGAAAGAGATTTCTTCGAGGAGGGTTGGATTAACCGAATCCGATTGAAATATGAAGAAGATGACGAAAACGATTTTAAACTGACTTATAAAAGAAGGTATTCTGTACAGGAAGGTGATTTCCTTTCTGCCATACGTCTTTCTCAGGCAGACGGTTTTAACTTGTTGAAGGGCTCCTGGGAACCGGAAATTGACTGGGGTTATTCTGGCATGACATTAAGCCTTTCCGTAGAAACCTCTATCCCTGCGGACACGGAAGAGACGATA
>JAGCAN010000134.1 GCA_017652685.1 Oscillospiraceae bacterium | reverse complement strand
GCCCTATCCGAAAGAGCCAACACAATGCCTTCACTCCGTCTGTTCCCTGCAGAAAAGGGTACAGCAACTCTTATTCCGGGCTGAACTCTTCCTTGAAGGACATTCGGAACTGCATATTCATACGGTTTGTCGATCCAGTATGGTGCGGCAGAAACCGCAATTTTTGCTACTGCATCCGGCATCTTCCGTACAACTCAACCTTCAGACGGTTCCTGTCCTTCAGCCTCTGTTGCTTTTTCCGTCATCGCATCGGAATCCGGCTGATCCTGTACCTCTGACTGAGAGAAAGCTTCCGATTCGGCAGAAACCTTTTTCAGTTCTGCCGCGGTTATTTTCTTTTCATTCTGCTCCAAATGTTCTTTTTTCTCTTTCTGTCCGGCTTTTACAATGGTAAGGCGGCCGGTATACACTTCATCAATTGCTTCAGAGACAGGCTTACGATCGGAAGGTTCCTCTCCTTCCTTGGTGATGGAAAGCGCTCTTGCTCTCCTTGCAACAAGATTTACAAGCTGGTAGCGGCTGCCAACCTTTTCAACCAGTTCAGCCACCGGTGGATACAACATCATGATTCGTTCTTCTCCTGACTTTCATTCAAATAGTTTTTTCTGTCCTCATAAAGACAGTGCGATGCGGTGATAATGGCACAGAGCTCTTCCGCTGCCACCGAAAGATCATCATTCACAATAATGTACCGATATAAATCAGCGTGCCGATATTCTTCTCTGGCTCGTTCAAGCCTGCTTCGTATCTTCTCTGGAGTCTCGGTACCTCGGAGTGTGAGACGGCGCTCCAGTTCTTCCAGAGAGGGGGGAATGACAAAGATCATTACGGCTTCCGGCATCATCTCATGAACCTGTCCGGCTCCCTGAACCTCTATATCAAGCACAACATTAAAGCCCTCTTCGCGTTTTTGCTCAACATATTCGCGCGGTGTTCCATAATCATTGCCGACATAAGTGGCATGCTCCAGCAAGGCATTCTCCTCTACCATCTGCGCAAAACGCTCTTTTGAGACAAAGAAATAATCTTCCCCGTCTTTCTCACCCGGACGTGCCTCCCGTGTTGTAACAGACACTGAAAAGCTGAGATCCGAACGTATTTCCATTGCCTTGGCGATCAAGCTCGATTTTCCTGCCCCCGATGGTCCACTTACCACAATCAGTTTTCCTTTTTTGTTCACGCTTTCTCCTTTTCCTCTTCTATGGTATCTTCAAGCCTGGAAGCCAGCACTTCAGGCGTCAATGCAGAAAGAATCACATTACCGCTGTCTGCAATCAGAACTGAACGTGTACTCCTTCCGAAAGAAGCATCAATCAGCAATCCCTTTTCCCGTACTTCCTGAACCAGGCGCTTGATCGGAGCCGAGTCGGGACTTACGATGGAAATCAGATGCTCCGGCGAAACATAGTTCCCGAAACCGATACCGAGCAACTTCATGGCAGCCTCACTCAATATTCTGAATCTGTTCGCGGATTTTTTCAATCTCCGATTTCAGATCAACTACAACATGCGCCAACTCTGAATTCTGGCACTTGGAGCCGATGGTATTCGCCTCCCGGTTGAATTCCTGAATAAGGAAGTCTATTTTTCTGCCGATAGGAGAGTTACCGCAAATCATCCCGTCAAGCTGAGCCATGTGGCTTCTGAGGCGCACGGTTTCCTCATCAACCGCAATATGGTCGGCATAAAGAGCTGCTTCAGCAAGAATCCTGTCTTCTTCAATACCGGCTGTTCCGAGAACTTCTGCCATCTTCTTCTCCAGGCGCTGCCGATAATGATCAACTGTAAGAGGGGCTTCCTTCTCCACACGCGAAACATAGCTGTCAATTGTATTCACGCGGGACATAACATCATCCTTAAGTTTTTCCCCTTCCCGCTCTCTCATGGCATCAAAATCCCTTAAGGCTTCTTCCAGTACAAAGCAGATTCCAGCAGAAACAGCCTCAGCATCCAGCTCATTGCGCTCTACAAGAAGAACATCCGGAAATCGCACAGCGCTCAGAGCAGTCATGTCATTGCTGAGGCCGTATTCCTCCGAAACCTTTTTTACAGCCTCAAGATATCCCCTCAGGAGTGGTTCATTGACAGAAACCTTTACATCATCTACAGAAACAGCATTAATGTTAACAAACACATCCACTTTTCCGCGGCTGATATGGCGCTGTACCGTATTTTTCACAGCTTCCTCAGCGAAAAGGAAGCTCCGCGGCATTCTCACAGCTGTCTCCAGATAACGGTTGTTGACACTTTTCAGTTCAACACTGATCTCAAATCCGGCTGCATTTCCCTTTGCGCTGCCATAACCGGTCATACTCTTTATCATTTGCTGTTTTTCTTCCTTCCTGCTTCAACTGTTCTTCTGGATATCAACCATGATCGTGTAAGGTCCTCCGATGGCGCCGACATCCAGTGCACCATCCACCTGAATCCGGACATTGACGATATTGGAACCGGTCGTAATATCGTAGTCGGACAGATCCGCTATGGCAACAACGTCTTCCGGGGTGACAGTAGCAAGAACCTCCGGGCTACCGCGCAGTTTCACTGTCAGTGCCTTGGAGAGAACTTCTGCCTCGTAACCATCCGTTACGCCTCTGCACTGAATGTTTCTTACCGTGAAGTTTCTGCTTTCGAGCCCCATTATTTCCACCTTCACTTCCGCTTCCGTGATCCCTTCAACATTGATGAGGGAGTTGTCAAAACTGATCGGGTATGTATAGGAGTAGGTGGCATTGAAGTCAGCAAGAGAGATGGTTGCCACAGGAATGTTATTCATGGCATCCAGAATGGCAGAATCTCCTGCAAGTGTTATGGAATCCGGCTCGATAGTAACCTTGGTGTTACTTTCATTTGCCCCGGAACCGTAAATCAGATTGACAGTAAGGGGAAGCTCTTTCATCTCGAGAATCGGCAGGGTAGCTTTTACAACATCGGTCGAGCAGCTGACGCTATCAGTATCGGCCGGCTCATCTTCCGCTGTCATCAGGGTGAAACCCGTTTCAATTGAATAAGAAGAAGAAACATCCACCGCACTGAAGGAAACCCACGCATAGGAGATATTCCGCAGAAAAGCATCCGGACCATTAACGGTAATTTCAGAAGGCTCAAAAGACACGGGTTGTGCTGTATAGCCCTCAGCAATACTGCCGTCAAAGCTTCCGCGTACCGGAATTGATTTGGTGTTGAGCTTGGAGACTGTGAAGTTAATTGTATCAGGAACTTTGCGCGTTACGGAAATTCCTGATGTATCGATACGGCTCGGATAGCTTACCGTATACTGCATGGAAGCATAGGCACTCTGCGAGAGTTTACTAACATCGATCTGCGCTGCAAGATCCTCCGAACTCAGGGAAGAAACTGTTCTGCGAGGTCCAACGATTTCTATGCTTACGGTATTGGTGCTCAGGCCTGTCACAACGAGACCCTTGGAATCACGAAGAAGTGATTCTCCCGCAAGTTCTACTCTGACACCGCGAAAAGTCTGACGGATGTTATCGTTCTCAACACTTGTAACGTAAAGCCAGAATACAAAAGAGAGAATAAGCGCTGTAATCGCCCAGAATACCTTATTGTCCGTTATTTTTTTCATCTGCTATATCCTCTTCGGTTCTGTTGGCAAAAAGCTTTTTCGCAAGTTTCATGAAAAAGTTTGATTCTTCCTGTTCCATCGTATCGGAAGTAAGTTCTTTACGCAAAAGCCTGTCAATAACCTGCGGCTTGAGGTGGCGCTTGAGAGTACCGTCAACTGCGCAGGATATTGAACCGGTCTCTTCCGAAACTATTACCGCCAGTGCATCAGACTGCTCACTTATTCCAATTCCTGCCCTGTGACGCATTCCGAGATCTTTACTGATAGTCGTACTGGAAGAAAGCGGAAGCACACAGCCGGCAGCGGCAATACGCCCATCCCGAATAATGACTGCCCCGTCATGCAGAGGTGCTTTGTTGTAAAATATATTCTTCAACAGTTCTGATGAAACCTCGGAGTCAATCACCGTTCCGGTAGAGATAACCGACTGCAGACTGACATAACGTTCAAAGACAATTAATGCTCCGGTTCTTGTTTCCGCCATATCGGCACAGGCCATCACTGTCTGTGTAATGGCGGAGGTAACTTCAGGATCTCCCAAACTACTGCGGGAAGAGAAGCGGCTGCCGATCTTTTCCAGAATATGGCGAAGTTCAGGCTGGAACAGAATCACAAGTACCACAACACCGAGTTCCGTAGCCTTGCGAAGAATAAAGCTGATCATATTGAGCTCCAGGATTTCTGCCATCCAAAGAGCAATCAGGAACAGAAGTAACCCCTTGGCAAGGTTGTAGGAATTTGTTTTCCGCGTCAGCAGGATTAACCGATAGATCAGGAATGCTACAATCAGAATGTCAACAATATCAGCAATTCCGATCGTCTGCACATAATTCAGGCTGCGGCTTATAATATTTTCAAATGCACTCATACGCAAACCTCTTCGATCAGCACAACCGCATGTGCGGCAATTCCAAGCCCTTCACCCGTAAAGCCAAGTTTTTCTTCTGTCGTTGCTTTTACAGAGATCCTGCTTATTGAAACACCGGCAGCCTCTGCAATTTTCAGTCTCATCTCATCGATGAAAGGAGAAAGCTTCGGTTTCTGAGCTATCACCGTACAGTCGGCATTCGTAAGCATATACCCGTTTTCTCTCAGTAATGCTGCCACTTTCCTGAGAAGAAGAATGCTGTTCGCTCCGAGATAAGCATCGTCACTGTCGGGAAATTGTTTGCCGATATCACCGAGTGCAGCTGCACCGAGCATGGCATCCATTAGTGCGTGAACCAGGACATCCGCATCCGAATGCCCGAGCAGACCCTTTTCGTAGGGAATATCTATTCCGCCCAGGATCAGTTTCCGCCCTTCTGTCAGACGGTGGACATCATAGCCATGTCCAATTCTCAATGCATTTCCTCCTCTCTTTCCCGGAGGATTGCCTCGGCAACCGGCAGGTCCTCCGGTGTCGTCAGCTTAACATTGCCGACATCCCCTTCAACGGTTCTTACCTGAAAACCGGTCAGTCGGATTGCAGAACTGTCATCCGTAATCGGAATCTGTTTTTTTGCTGCGAATGTCAGAGCGCCTTTGATCAGATCCGCATCAAAGATCTGCGGTGTCTGGACCCGTATTACGCTATCCCGATCTATATCACCGCCAATAAAACCGTCGGTTACACTTCGTAATGTATCCGTACTCGGAATCACGGGAATCGCTGCATGATAATCCCGTGCAGCGTAAAGCGTATCCGTGATCACTTTTTCTGTTACCAGCGGCCTCGCTCCGTCGTGGATGGCAATGTACTCCGCTTTGCTGTCTACCGCAGTCACTCCGGCGAGAGAACTCTCCGCTCTTGTATCGCCTCCAGCCATCACTTTCCGGACTTTTTTGAATCCGTACTGTGTACAGAGGTCGGCAATGGATTGGATGGTCTCTTCTCTCGTAACAACAATTATTTCATCCACCAGTTCATGCTGTTCAAATGCCTGGATTGCTCTTACAATCACCGGTATTCCACCGAGCGAAAGAACCGACTTGTCCTTTCCCATTCTGGTAGAACTTCCGGCGGCAAGAATCACTGCACTGCAGTGCGGCGTCTTCGTGTTTGTTCTGAAACGATCAAGAAACTTCTTATAATCCATTTTCATCCTTTCAGCTGTCTCTTACGATAGAAATTCATCATACCATCCTGCATGTCTGCGAGATGGTTAAGCATTTTCCCTGCCCCGTAAGCTGCGCAGGAAATTGCATCGTCTACAACCATCGTGCGAATACCGGTACTGCGTTCGATCAGTCTGTCAATTCCGTAAATCAGCGAACCTCCGCCTGACATGATAATTCCGTTTTTGTCCAGATCCCCGACCAGCTGGGGAGGCGTTCTCTCCAGAACAATATGGACAGCATCCAGTATTCGGTTAACAGGATCTACCAGCGCTTCGATCAACTCCGCGGAACTGATCTCAACTGTCTTCGGCAGTCCGTTAACAAGATTTCTGCCTTTCACTTCTTCACTGCCGACGTCCGGCCTCATAATCACACCGCCGATGTTACGCTTCAGCTCCTCTGCCGCTGTGAGGCCAATGAGCATACTGTGGCGTTTTCTTACATACTGAACAATTGCCTCGTCAAAAGCCGCACCGGCCGTTTTGATGGCCTCGCATTCAACCACTCCCCCTGCGGAAATGACAGCAATCTCTGTAGTACCGGCTCCGATATCAATAATCATATGTCCGTCCGGCTTGGAAATATCAACACCTGCTCCAAGTGCCGTCGCTACAGCATTCTCCAGCAGATAGACCTTACGTGCTCCGGCTTCAATGGCAGCATCGATCATGGCACGTTCTTCCACACCACTGATACTGCTCGGTACACAGGCAAGCATGCATGGTTTAAAAAGGCTGAAAGAAGTAATTCTGCTGACCAGATCACGCATCATATGGGCAGTAATCTCATAGTCTGAAATAACACTGGCATCGATCGGACGGATAGCTACGATATTTGCGGGGGTTCGACCCAGCATTTTTTGTGCTTCCTGCCCAATCTTCAGAATCTTTCCGCTGTATTTATCAACCGCGACGACCGTCGGTTCCCGGGCAACGATTCCCTTTCCCTGCTCAAACAGCATGGTGGAGGCCGTTCCCATATCAATCGCGATATCTTTTTCAAAAACTGTCATGGTTTCTCCATCTCCAACGATTGTAAATCCGTTCTTGCAAGTGTCAGCGCTCTAACCTGCCTAGCTCCTGCAGCTTTCAGGACCTGTGCACACTCCGACAGTGTTGCTCCCGTTGTAACAATATCATCTATCAGGAGAATCGACTTCCCGGCGATTTTTTCCTCCTGTTTGGCTCTATATGCATCCTTTATATTCGCCTTTCGCTCTGCTCTGCTGCCTGTTCCGGACTGCGGTGCTGTATTGCGAACCTTTTCCAGCAATTCCTCACAGGGTAATCCCACTCTGGCAGCAAACTCTTTGGAAAGCAGCTTCGCCTGATCATATCCGCGGCTGCGAAGACGTTTTCTGCTGAGCGGCACCCAGGTAATCAGATCACAGGCATATTCATCCTGGTCCAGACTGCTGAACACCAGATTCGCATAGACAGAACAGTAAAACGACAGTCCGTTGAATTTGTAACGGAGAATTGATTGTCTCACATCTCCT
>JAGCAN010000133.1 GCA_017652685.1 Oscillospiraceae bacterium | reverse complement strand
TCTGCTGCGTGAATACGGTAGACTGAACTGGGCTCCGATTGTTCTTGGCATTGTGATTGTTGGTTTGGAAGCCGGATGGTTATATGCGTACAAGGCTGGGTGGCAGGTCAACACGGGTTCTGTTGTGCAGAGTGCATTTATGGCTGTTGCTCTGATTTTTGTTGGTTTCCTGCTATATCATGAGTCCTTGACATGGAACAAACTGGTTGGAGTCGGAATTTGTCTTACAGGTCTTGTTTTCATAAATATCAAGTGAAACAAATACCGGTTTTGCTACTCTTGACGATCGAAGCGCATCAGGACAACATGCTCAACGAGAGTGAATAGCAGGAGAAGCAGAATGAAGAAAAAAACTGGTAGTCTTTAAGGATATGCCAGGTTCTCAATTTGCAGTACACCTTTATCGGTAAGGTTTACATAATTTTGAACTGACCTTCAAGCTTCTCTTTACAGACGAAGCGCGGACCCCTTCCACAAGAAGATACGGAAGGGGTCCGCGAAACATATATAGAGCAATGTCAGAGTGTCTCCGCAGTAAAGGGCGCAGGATCGAAAAGGCGACCGAGAAGATCGTAGCCGTGGTCGAGGAAGGGGCCTTTCTCTCCCTCCGTCTCCGTATAGGCACCGCCACGGCCGGTATCGATGCGGCTGTCGTAGAGCAGGAAGGGTACCGGATCGCCGTCATGGCCACGAGTGGACGTCAATGTCTTGTGGTCGGAGAGGAGCAGGATGCGATGCTCCATGTTTGCCTTTTCCATGCGCTCGACCAACGGGCCGACAAGGCGCGAGGAGAGCCATTCAATCGACTGGATCTTGCCAGGCAGGTCGCCGTTGTGTGTGCATTCATCAGGGGCCTCCAGATGCAGGCATACAAAATCATATTCATTGAGCTTCTTCCAGGTCGCCTCGAGCTTGCCCTCGAAATTCGTGTCGATTTCGCCGGTAGCGCCTTTGACCTCGACCTTCTCCAGGCCTCGCAGAACGCCGATGCCGTGACAGATTGGCACCGCGCTGACAACTGCGCCGTCCAGACCATACTGTCCTCGGAAAGAAGGCAGTGTGAGCGCTGTACCCTCGGCCCAGATCCAGACGCCGTTGGCACCCATCCTGCCGCGGGCGCGACGGGCTTCCGTCACGGGATGATGCTCCAGAACATGGTTTGCCAGAAGCATGATCTCGGTGTATTTATGGGACTTCTCTCCTCCGGAGGGAAGCAGCGGTCCGACGATCTCTCCCAGATGGTCATGCGGTGGAACCATCGTAATACCTGAGAAATCGCCGTGGTGTTCAATGAGCAGCGGCCGGAAAGTCGCAACAGGCGGAAGCACCATGTTATAGCTTCGCAGGACTGCGGCGAAGTCCGGATCGGCATTCAGAGCGTTGATCGACTCCAAAGCTTCCTCCCCGGTGATCGAGCCGGCGCTGTGGGAGAGGATATGCCGCTCCTGCAGAGGGGCGTCGCCCTTTTCGAAAGAGACGAGGTTGCAGCGATAGCAGGCGTCGCCCTCGTGTAGCGTGAGTCCGAGTGCAGCGGCCTCCATCGGAGAGCGGCCTGTGAAATAACGCAGCGGGTCGCAGCCAAAGATGGAGAGAATGGCCGTCTCGCTGCCTGCAGGCAGCGGTTTCGGACAGTTGACAACATTTCCCAATATGCCTTTCTGTGCCAAAGCATCAATTGCCGGGATATTCGCGGCCTCGAGCGGTGTTTTGCCACCCAGTTCCGGGACGGGATTGTCAGCCATGCCGTCGCCGATTACCAGTAAGTATTTCACGGTTATTCTGACCTTCCTTTCTACGTCGCGGTCTCTGCTTGCAAATGGTTTTGCAGGTAGTGTATAATAGGTGTCAAGTAGTCAGCAATACGCAAAAGGCTGACAGAAGACAGTTGAAAACAGACAGAGGATGGAATAGCGATGAAGAGAATCGAAGCAGAATTTTCGCTCAGCCTGGGAGAATTCCGCATGGCGAGCTATTATGGGCTATTCCTGCGCCACCGACGCGCGCTGCAGATTTTGTTCGGTGTGCTGTTATTCGCACTGGCATATTACTTTGGGGCTGTGCTGGGGCTGGGTGCACCGAACCCGCTGGTCTTCCTGCTTGCGGGTGCTTATTTGGTCTGGGTTCTGCTGCTCTTTGCCGGAACAGAGTGGGATATCCGTCGCTATCTGCGTACGCCGCAGAATCTGATCGGCTGCAAATACAAGGTGACCGTCGACGATCACCGCCTGCGGATTGAGATTCCGGAGCGGGAGATCAGGGATAGCTATAACCTCCACAAACTTGCGTGTTGCTTTGAGCTGAACGCGCTGTTTCTGTTCTACACAACACCGCAGGACGTCTATATCCTGCCGAAGCGGGTGCTGCATGCCGGGGAGGTCGAGGCGCTGCGCGCCGAGTTGGCCGCAGACCTGAAAGAGGGTTTCTCGTCGAGGTTCCTGCCGAAGAAGTAGAAGACCCGGTAAACAGTGTGCAGGAATCGGTTCGCAGATAGAGCAATGCGTCAAGAAAGACGGAAAGTCAAACTTTCCGTCTTTTCTGCATATGTGGGACAGTATCACCGGGCAGTGGAGGCGTTCTTCTTTGTCAGCCAGGTGATCCCGATGACAGCACCGACAAGGACGATGCCGATGATGTCCGTCAGCGTGCCTGGGACGACAAGGAGCAAACCGCCGGCGAAGGAAATCAGGCGCAGGATCGAATTGAGCTTTCCGTTGAGGTAGCCGATGAAGCCGCCACCGATACCGATAAGTCCGATGATAGCCGTGACAATCATGGGCAGGGCATCGAGCAATGTGCCTCCGATCATGATCATCTTTGGGTTCATGGCAAACATGTACGGCACGAGGAAAGCCGCGATGGCAAGTTTTGTGGCGTTAACGCCCGTCTTGAATGCGTCCCCCTTGGCGATGGCTGAGCCGGCATAGGCTGCGAGGGCGACTGGCGGAGTAATGTCAGCGACAATGCCGAAGTAGAAGCAGAACATATGCGCCGCAAGTATCGGCACACCCGCCTTGATGAGGATAGGCGCGGCGATAGTCGAGGTGATGAGATAGTTGGAAGTCGTTGAGACGCCCATGCCGAGAATAAGCGAGGTAAACATTGCACATACCAGAGCGAGGAAAGTATTCTGGCCGACAAGGTTGAAGATGCCGGCGCCGATGCGCTGGCCAAGACCTGTCAGTGTAACCATGCCGATAATGATGCCGGCGGTGGAGCAGGCGGTGGCTACAGAGATGACGCTGCGGGCTGCCTGCGGCAAGGCATGGAAAATCTTCAGGAAAGGCACGCGGGTACCTTTGCGGAGATACGGAACCACGATGCAGATCGCGCAGCCGATCAGAGCGGCGCGGGAGATCGTGAAGCCTCTGAGCATCAGGTAAATGATGGCGATAAGCGGCAGAAGCAGATGTCCTTTGTCGCGCAAGAGCGGCAGGGCTTTCGGCAGCTCTTCCCGAGGCATGCCACGCAGACCGAGCCGCTTTGCTTCCAGATGGACGCTGATCCAGATGCCGACGAAGTACAGCGATGCCGGGATGACGGCAACAAGCATCAGTGTCCGGTAAGGTACACCGACTGTCTCGCTGATGAGGAAAGCGGCGCTGCCCATGACTGGCGGCATGATCTGGCCGCCGGTGGAGGCGGCAGCCTCGACCGCGCCGGCGAACTCTGGCTCATAGCCGAGCGATTTCATCATCGGGATAGTGAAGGAACCGGTTGAGACCGTGTTGGACACGGAGGAGCCGGATACCGTACCCTGCAGCGCTGAGGAAAGAACAGCGACCTTCGCTGGCCCACCGGAGGCCCAGCCGGCCAGGGAGTTGGCCAGATCGATGAAAAACTGACCGATGCCCGTCTTCTCCAGAAACGCGCCGAAGAGGATGAACAGAAAGATGAAGGTCGAGCAGACGCCCAGCGGGTTACCGATGATACCCTCCGTCGTGATAAAGAGATGTGTGACGATACGCTTAAACGAAAAGCCGCGGTGCTGCAGGAAGCTCGGCAGATATTTGCCGATAAAGCCATAGATGATGAAACAGGACGCGATGATGACAATCGGTGGCCCTACGACGCGCCAGCAAGCCAGCAACACAAGCGCAACGCCGAGGCCGGCCATGAAAGTATCCAGCTTCGTGTAAGCACCGGCACGGAACTGCAGCGGCTTATAATTTATGATAAAATAGCCGGCGACGCAGACAAAGGCCAGGCTCAGCAGAATATCATACCAGGGCAGCCTGCGCCGGTCGGCGTTCTTGGTAGCAGGATAAATGATGTAGGCCAGGGAGATAGCCAGGCCCAGATGGGTATAGCGAAGAATCTGCAGGGGGACTCTGTTGAAGAGGGACGCATAGAGCTGGAACAGCGCCCACAGTGTCAGAATGACCGTGATAATTGTATCTCCGGTCTTGTCGAAGATCTTGAACTTCGACTCGCGATCTATGGCAGTGAGGTCGATCTCTTCGGGATCGACTTTCTTTTTCTTGAATAAAGCCATGTGTGTTCTCCTTCCGATCCTGTGGAAAACGGTCAGGCAGGGCAGTCGTACCCTGCCCGACCGGCACAATGGTTTTCAGGGAATGCGCGTCATGTCTGCGCGCTGTGTCTTACTTCAGATAGTCGGGGATCTCGATGCCCTGTTCGATATAGTAACGGGCGGCGCCGGGATGAAGATCGCTGGGAATGCCGGAGAGCGCACCCTCGATGCTCATGTACTTACCCTTGGCGTTGATCTCCTGGATCTCGCTGAGATTCTCGTAGATGGTCTTAGTCAGATCATAGATCTCATCCTCGCTGAAGGTGTCCAGGCAGACCATCATGCTCATAACAGCGACGCTGGTGATCTCATGGCCAAGATTGTACTCATCGGTCTCGGTGGTGAAGACGGAGTAGAACGGATATTTCTCGATCAGCATGTCAAGGTGCTCCTGATCAATGGTCAGGACTTCGATCTTACCAGTCAGGGATAGCTCGGTAACGTTGCCGTTGGGATAGCCGGAGCACATAAACATGGCATCAAAGGTGCCGTCCTGCACACCGTTCTTCGCGGTGGCCTGGTCGCAGAAGGTTTCGTTAATGTCATCATAGCTCATATCGTAGACAGCAAGAATCTGACGAGCGGCAACCTCATAGCCGGAGCCGACGGCGCCAACGGCAATTCTCTTGCCGGCCATGTCAGCGACACTCTCGATACCGCTGTCCTTGCGAACGATGATCTGGACCATCTCGGGATAGCAGGACGTGATGGCCTGGAAGTTGGTCACGGGGTTGCCCTCAAAAAGCTCGATACCCTGGTGGGCATAGCTGAAAACGTCGGACTGGATCAGGGCAAACTCGTTCTCGCCGGAGCCGAGCAGGCGGGCATTCTCTGTTGAGCCGCCGGTAGCGTTGACAGTAAGGTTGGCGCCGGTGACCTGGTTGATGACGGTACACATGGCATTACCAAAGTTATAGTAGTTGCCGGTGGCGGAGCCAGTGCCCATCAGGTAGCTGCCGGAGAAACCCTCGGCAGAGGCGATGGCCGTCAGGGAAAGGACCATCATAGTTGCAAGAAGCAAGGCCAGGAATTTTTTCATAGTTCTGGATTTTCCTTTCTTTAATATGGTACATCACTGTACAGTTAAAAATTGTAAATCATAATGCCTGTCATGTCAATATTTTCATGAGCTGCTCTTTTTCGTTTTTTACTTTTTCATGAGTATCAAAACACCTGTCCATTTATCAGAACATGCCTATAAACTTGATGCGATCAGGGTCTTTTTTTATGCTCATTTATTGTAATGGTATATCCTTTATGCTAAAATAATATTAATAAGTCTGGATTTGTGGAGAGGGATGAATATGAACAAAGAAAAGAAAAGCATTTGGAAATGGATAGCGCTATCGCTTATAATTGTTGCTATTGGCATTGGGAGTTTTTTGGTTGGCAGCTATGTCACAACATTGGAATATCAGGCCAGGCAGGAACTGATTTATCAAATCAATCGCAGTGATCTTGTTGCACTTGGTGAGATTGAGGGGCCAATCTATGTGACAGGGCACAAGAGCCCGGATTCCGATACGGTCGGCAGTTCGATTGGTTATGCGGCATTGCTTCAGGCGCTGGGATATGACGCACGACCGGTCGTACTGGGTGATATTAATAACGAAACCAGATATATCCTTGAAACAGGCGGTCTGGATATTCCGATCCTTCTGGAGGATGCTTCCGGCTGTAATATGATTCTGGTAGATCACAGTGAATACACACAGTCAGCAGAAGGGCTGCGGGATGCGAATGTGGTGTCAATCATTGATCATCATGGAGATGGAAGTGTCACGACAGGCAACCAGCTTATTTATGATGCAAGGCCGCTGGGTTCGACAGCTACTATCATCTGGATCCGTTATCACAATTATGGAATCGAAGTGGACAGAAAAGTCGCTTATGCCATGGTTGGATCTATTCTGTCGGATACAAAGAACCTTCAGTCCAACACGACAACCTTTGCAGACCGGGAAGCGCTGAAGGAGCTTTCCCTGGTTGCTGGAATCAAAGATTTAGATACCATTTATCAGGAAATGTTCCAGGCATCGCTTTCCTATGATGGAATGACAGATGAAGAGATCTTCTTTAGTGATTACAAGGAATATGAAAGCGGTGGCACAAAGTATGCAATAGGGTGTGTTAACGCTTATGATGAAGATAGTGCAAAAGCCCTGGTCGAACGAATGACAAATGTCTTTCCGTCTGTTAGAACTAAGACCGGCATGGATATGTCGTTCGCACAGATTAGTATCTTCCATGATGATATTTACATTACTTATCTCGTCCCCTCCAATAAGGCCGCAGCTGAAGTGCTGGAAACCGCATTTGGAGAACAGGCAATTTATGATGGAATATCTTTCAGACTCGAACCGGGTATATCGAGAAAACAGGTCCTGGTTCCAGCGATAACAGATATTCTGGAGTCTTATCCGAAAGAATGATACAAATCCCGATAGATCAGCAACGTAGTTCTGAGCGAGGTACCCCGCCTACCAAAAAGCACCGCATACGGCGCACGATGTGTAGTGTATCAGAATCTGCAGAATATATCTCATCAAAGAACGGTAATTCTGATAGAATTGCCGTTCTTATCTTTTTTCGTATGGTTATAGACAAGCTATCATAATTTATCCATTATCCGTCACGGAGCCGACAGTTCCTCTTGCTCTGTTTGTCTCTTCGTGCTATAATCCTGCCTTGCATTGCAGCAAATGTCATAGTGCAATGCAATAGTGCAATGATTTGACAAAGGAGCACGTAAATGAAGAACAAATCGAGCCATACAATTTCAATTATACTGCTTGCATTAGCGCTGTCGATGATGACACTTGTCGGATGCGGCAGGAATAATAGCATAAAAGAAACTGCTACGCCAGTTGCGACTACCGCCCCCACCAGCCCGGTTGAGAATACCGTATCTCCGGTTGTCGCTGAACCTACACCAGTGCAGACTTCCGGGCAAAATCAGGAATCTGCTTCCGGGCGGTTTACAGGCGTGATGGGGTCAGAATTTACTATTCCGGAGGGTTTTATCCAACTGGATGAAAGTCCCAGTATCGGATATCAGTACACATTCTGGCATCCGGACTATGAAATCCGCATTGTGGTCTATGAAATTGCTCCCGGCTATATTCCGGAAGGCGCGTATGAAACAGACTACAGCATTGCCAAAAGAAACCCGGATGTAACGTATTTCAATAACGGTGAAAACTGGTTCGTCCAGAGCGGAT
>JAGCAN010000132.1 GCA_017652685.1 Oscillospiraceae bacterium | reverse complement strand
GATGAAGCAACATGAGGGTTATATTGATACCTTCAACAAGACCATTGACACCACTTCCATTTACTTTACCCCGCAGCCTGAATTCTTTGTAACCACCACGGAATGGGCAGCTACACTACAGGATCTCGTCCTCGACGGCGGTGATGTCGGACAGGCGATGCGAGAGCTGGCAGGAAAGATTAACAAAACTGTTGAATATATTGATTTATCCAAGTATTGAAGAATAAAATAAGCAGAGCTCATTCTTCTCTCTTTATTTTCGTCTGTATTCAAAAAAACGTCCCTCTGTCGGCAGGACAGGAGGGACGTTTCTCTATGGCGAACGAGATGAAGGCCGAGGTAATCCAAAAACAAAAATCAGTATTCTCTTGAATCGCCGAGGAGCATGGATTCCTCCAGCTCGTCCAGATCTTTGAGGAAAAGAGCCGCTTCCGCATCGGACGGCATCCTGAAGCCGGTGCGGGGAGACACACTGAATGTGCCGACGGACGGTCCGTCCATCAGGCAACTTCGTTTGAACTGCTGGGAGAACAGACGCCTGCACCAGCTTCTGAGCCAACGCAGCAGTTCTTCGTCTGAGAACTCATCGGCATAGGCAAGCTTTGCCAGCCTTATTGCCTTGCGGGGAGAGAAACCATTGATCAGCACATGGTATGTAAAGAAGTCCTGCAGAGAATAGGAGCCAACAGAGTCTTCGCTCTTCTGCTCAATGATATCGTCATGGATCGGCAGCAATTCGGGAGAAACCGGACAATCCAACACATCATATAACGCTGCCTTGAGCAGCTGGTCTTCAGTTCCTGCAGCAATGTGGGCAACGGCAGCTCTGACCTGTGTTTTTGTCACGCCGATGTTTACATCGTACATAGAGGTATGGTCTCCATTGTAGGTACACCAGCCGTCAATATATTCCGAGAGGTCTTCCGTGCCGACATTCAGCCCGTTTACCTTATTGGCAATATTCATCAGGATCATCGTGCGCATGCGTGCCTGGCTGTTTTCAAAAGCAATGGAATAATCGTCCCGGGCATGGCCGATATCTTCAAAATGCTGATAGACACTTTTGCTGATATCGATCACACGTACTTCACAGCCCCATTGTTCCGCTACAACAACAGCATTGCTTTTTGTCCGGCTGGAGGTACCGAAGCAAGGCATCGTCACTGCAATAACGTTTTCAGACGGCAGATTCATCCGGCGAACTGCGAGCGAACTGATCATGACTGCCAGGGTGGAATCCACTCCGCCTGAGATGCCCACAACGCAATGATCCAGCCCGGCATATTCCATACGCTTCACAAGGCCAGAAACCTGCATGTCGATCTGCCTGCTGCAGGCTGCTGCCAAATCGTGCTCGTTCTCGGGAAGATGCGGATGCTTGGCAAAATGTCTTGTGAGGTCTGTTTCATGCAGTTCTGAGCCCCAGGTAACGGAATAGTGTGTTCCGGTTCCGTTTTCAAAACCGCCGCGTGCCCGGCGTACATGAAGGAGAGCACTGATATCGAACTCCGTGACGGTCAGGTCGGTGCTGTTTTCCTTTTCAGCCAGAATGGTACCGTTTTCCGCTGCCACACACAGGCCAGAGTACACGAAGTCCGTCGTGGATTCACCCCGCCCTGGAGAAGCAAGCACTATGCCGCAGGAAAGCCTGCGGGAATCGGCGGAGACACAGCTCTCTGTATCAGCTGTTGAGGTCAGTGTTTCAGGAAAAGAAGCCATCCGTGCAATGATGGTTGCACCGGCAAGTGCATGGTTTACCGAGGGGGGGAGGGGAGAGGTAAGATCTGCCCCCAGTTCTACGGCAACACGCAGCCCGTGAAGTTTGGCATGATCAAACAGAACATCCCGTGCGAATACGGCAGAGAACATGCCTTCCAGGCCGATGTTACGGGCATTGTTTCCAGCTGCGCTAAAACAGGTGCCTGTGACATGCTCCCTGGGAACCAGCCCGAGCAGGTAGCCGGAGCAGATGGCTGCTGCACAGCTGTAGAGATTGGAGCCGACTTCAATCGGCAATCCGACAAAGATCAGCATGTCGGTGCCAACGGTCGCTTCGAGGATTCGCAGAAGCGCATTCCTTGCGCCGCTGAGCAGCACATCATGGGTGAAGAGATCCCGGCAACTGCAACCTGTAATACACAATTCGGGAAATACCAGCACGTTTATACCCTGCGCATCAGCTTCGTTGATACAGTCAATGATCCGTTCCGCGTTGTATTCGGTATCTGCTACGCGGATTATCGGGGATGCTGCAGCTACTTTAACAAATCCGTCTTTCATTCGCTTTTCGCCTCAGAACCGAATCCTTTCAGCGATGTAGTTTTTCACTTCGCTGATGGGAATGCGGACCTGCTGCATGCTGTCGCGTTCACGGATGGTGACGCAGTGATCGGCTTCGTCTGTCTCCGTACCTACCGTGTTAAAGTCAAATGTGATGCAGAACGGCGTCCCAATCTCGTCTTCACGGCGGTAACGCTTGCCGATAGAACCGGTCTCATCATAATCGCACATGAATTCTTTGCTCAGTTCCTGATAGAGCTCCAGTGCCGGCTTTGTGAGGACTTCCTTCTTGCTCAGCGGGAGAATGGCACACTTAAAGGGAGCAAGAGCGGGATGCAGATGCAAAACGGTACGAACATCGTCTTTCCCGTTTTTGTCCTGCCCGACGACTTCTTCATCATATGCTTCGCACAGAAAAGCCAGTGCAACACGGTCACAGCCAAGAGACGGCTCAATGACGTAGGGCACATAGTGCTCGTTGGTATCCTGGTCATAATAGGTCAGATCCTTGCCGGAAGCCTCCTGATGGCGGCTGAGGTCATAGTCTGTGCGGTCGGCAATGCCCCAGAGTTCACCCCAGTCGGTGAACGGGAAGGCATATTCGATATCTGTTGTGGCGCGTGAGTAGAAAGCAAGCTCAGCCGGTTCATGGTCGCGCATACGCAGGTGCTCTTCACTGAGTCCGAGTGCGGTGAGCCAGTTCTTGCAGAAGTCTTTCCAATAGGCAAACCACTCAAGGTCTGTGCCCGGCTTGCAGAAAAATTCGCATTCCATCTGCTCGAATTCTCTGGTGCGGAAGGTGAAGTTGCCCGGCGTAATCTCATTTCGGAAAGCTTTGCCGACCTGGCAGACGCCGAACGGCAGCTTTTTGCGCGTGGTGCGCTGGATGTTGGCAAAGTTTACAAAGATACCCTGGGCAGTCTCGGGCCGCAGGTAGCAGACAGAGCTGCTGTCTTCTGTTACGCCGATGGCCGTCTTGAACATCAGGTTGAACTTGCGGATCGGTGTGAAATTATGTTTGCCGCAGACGGGGCACACAACGTCCTCATGTTCGGCAATAAAAGCGTCCATCTCATCAAAGCTCATTGCGTCCACATTTACTTCGGGGTGCTCTTCTCCGATCAGCTTATCGGCGCGATGGCGTGCTTTACAGGCTTTGCAGTCCAGCAGAGGATCAGAAAAGCTGGAGACATGTCCAGTGGTCACCCATGTCTGCGGGTTCATGAGAATGGCTGCATCCAGCCCCACATTGTATGGGCTCTCCTGCACGAATTTTTTCAGCCACGCTTTTTTGACGTTGTTTTTGAACTCCGTGCCGAGCGGGCCGTAGTCCCAGCTGTTGGCCAGACCGCCGTAGATTTCACTGCCGGCGTAGATATAGCCGCGGTTTTTGCAAAGGGCAACGATTTTGTCGAGTGTTTTTTCGCTTTGATTCATTTTTTACATCCTTTCCCATGGCTGGATGCCACAGAGATTAAAAATATATTTGCGGGTTTGACCCACGCAAAAAAGTATTATATCAGCAACATTGCTTCAGGGCAATAAAAAAATGGCATTTACTGCCATCTTTCTATAGTGTTTCTGACGAATCAGAATAGGGGGGACCCGATCAGGCCGAACAGGACACCGGAAATATAGAGTAGTGCCAGTGTGATCAGATTTTCTCTATGGTTCCGCCGATTCATACGGAACAGAACCAGAAGTCCGACCCCTGCGCCGACCAGCAGTCCTGAGAGCATTGCTCCTGCAGAGAGAGCGCCCTGCAGATAGAGATCTGTGATAATGACGCTCGCTGCACAGTTCGGAATCAAACCGATCAGCCCGGCCAGGAGTTCTCCGATGACGGGCTTGTTCAGAATGAAGTTTGCAAGATGCTCCTCGCCCAGTAATTCTACGGCAAGGGTGATCAGAAAAGAAGTAAGGAACAGAAAAATTGTGATTTTTACGGTATGAACAATGGCTGACCGAAGAATACCCTCTTCATAGCGGCATCCTTCCTGCTCGCAGATATCGTGCGTCTCTTTTTTGAAAGAGCTGCCGAAACGCTTTTCCAGGAGGTCAATCAGAAACCCTGCAAGCATCCCGGCTGCAAACTTATAGGTGAGTACCTTCAAAATAAATGGTGCCGGGGCATTTTTAGATATCAGAATCGGAAGCATTTCATCCGACGTTGAAAGAAAGACCGCGATGAGGGTACCCCGTGTGATCAGGCCGTCAGCAAAAAGATTTGCTGTAGCAGCAGAGAAGCCGCATTGCGGAATAACGCCGAGCGCTCCACCGATCGCAGGGCCCCAGGCACCGGCCCGATGAATCAGAGCTACGGTTTTTTCTTCCGCATGGTGCTCCAACACCTCAATGAGGAGATAGGCAAGAAACAGAAACGGCAGAATTTTCAACGTGTCGAGTGTGGCATCCAGAAGAGCATTCGGCAAAATATCAACGAGCAAGATCAATTCTCCTTATTAAAATTAAAATATTATCATGTATCGGGGGATTATAACCTGATTTTGTCAGTAAGTCAAGTCAAAGCTTTGGCGTTGAAAACCAACAGTAGATATGCTAAGATAAAGACAAAAATGATCAGGAAGGGATCTGTGAAATGAAGTTTTCTGAAATGAGCTATACAAGGCCAGACCTGGAAGACCTGAAAAACCGTATGAGTACTCTCACCGCTTCTCTTCGTGCTGCGGAAGACTATCAGCAGGCAAGGGAAGTTTTTCTTGAGAAGGATCAGCTCAACCGCCATGTGGAGACACTTTCCATGCTTGTCTCCATCCGGCATTCCATAGATACGAGAGATGAATTCTATTCTGCTGAGCAGGATTTCTGGAATGCTGCTATGCCGGAACTCGAAGAGTTTGTGCAGGAATGGACGCTGGCTCTGCTGGAGAATCCTTTTCGCGACGCATTCGAAGAAGAGTTCGGAAATCTGATGTTTGTCAATGCGGAAATCGCTCTGAAAACCTTCCTGCCGACGGAAGAGTTCATCACTGCCATGAAAGAAGAGAACGATGTTTCCAATGCCTATGAGAAGCTTCTCGCTTCCGCAGCGATTCCGTTTGAAGGCGGCGTTTATACTCTCTCTCAGCTCACACCGTTTAAGTCAGATCCGGATGACGAGCGGAGGCTTACCGCCTGGAAGGCAGAAGGACAATGGTATAAAGATAACCAGGATAAGCTCGATGAATTCTATGACCGGCTTGTACATTTGAGAGACCGACTTGGAAGAATGCTTGGGTATGACGGTTTTACACAGCTCGGTTATTACCGCATGGGCCGGAACTGCTACAGTAAGGAAGACGTTGAAAAGTTCCGTAGCGCTGTCATTAAATATGTGGTCCCTGTAGCGGATCAGGTGTTTCGCCGGCAGGCAGATCGGCTGGGAAAGAATTATCCGATGAGCTATGCCGATAACTGCCTGGAGTTTCGTTCCGGCAATCCGCGGCCTGACGGATCTCCTGACGAAATTCTTGCTGCTGCCATGGATTTTTACAGAGCTCTCTCCCCGGAGACAGAGGTTTTCTTCCGCACTATGCTTGAAGGAGAACTGATGAATGTCCTCTCCACAGAAGGCAAGCAGGCGGGAGGATACTGCACGGGAATCCCGGACTATGAAGTGCCTTTTATTTTTGCCAACTTTAACGGGACACAGGGAGATGTCGAGGTTGTTACACATGAGGCCGGCCATGCTTTTGCCTCTTGGATGAACCGTACCCGTATACCGCTGGAATATGTGTGGCCGAGCATGGAGGCGTGTGAAGTACATTCCATGTCAATGGAGTTCTTTGCGGAACCATGGTCGGAACGATTCTTTGGCAGAGATGCGCGAAAATTCCTCTACAGTCATCTTTCCGGTGCGCTCACATTTCTTCCTTACGGAACAATGGTAGATCATTTCCAGCATATTGTTTATGAAAAGCCGGTCCTTACCCCAAAGCAGAGACATACCGTCTGGAAAGAGCTGTCCGGGATTTATCTGCCATGGATGAAGCTTGACGGAGAAATCCCGTTTTATGCAGATGGCGAAGCCTGGCAGCGGCAGCACCATATCTATTCCAGCCCCTTTTATTATATTGATTACTGCCTGGCACAGACGGTTGCCCTTCAGTTCTGGAAAATGATCGGGGAAGACAGAGAAAATGCGTGGCGGCATTATATGGCTTATACGCAGCAGGGAGGCAGCAGAACCTTTACAGATCTTCTGAAGCATGCCGGCCTGCAGAGCCCCTTTGAAGAAGACTGTCTCCGTTCTGTCTGTGAAAAGGCAACGGCATTTTTGGATGCGTTCGACCTGAGCGGGATTCAATGAATCGGAGGAAAGTATCATGAATGCACCTTTTTCCGCTTATCTGAGCGGAATCCGAGGCGGAGTACAGGAGCTGGTCCGCTTTCTTCGAATGAAGTATGACTATGTGAGTGTCCTGGCAACAGATTCCTGCGGATTTGCTGTCCGCATTTCACAGCGTTCCCGTTCTGTCAGCAGCGAAACGATGACCACCGAACGCGGGCTTGTGGTACGAGTCTGCCGGGAGAGGCAGTACAGTGAAGTTGCACTCAACCACTTTGACGCCTCCTCCCCGGCATCCGTTGCGGCGGAAGTGGAAAAAGCTGTCGAGCAGCAGCGTTCTCTGCTTGCGTCTGTCGGTACGCAAAGCTATTTCACGCCTCTTCTCCCGGATGAGCCGCTTGTGCTTTTTGCTGAAAAGGAATGCGAAATTCTCCCTGAACAGACAGATCTGAAGGAACTGGTAGATTGGCTCACCATACTCTCAGACAAAGGGATGTCACACTCTCCCGAACTGCTGGACTGTGTAGTTACTGCACAGTCGACCCATATTTGCAAGTTGTTTCTGACAGAAAACAGAGATCTCAGTCAGAGCTATGTTTATTCCGAGGGTACTGTGGTTGCTGTTGCCAACCGTGACGGACGGACACAGACAGGTTATGAGGGCGTTTCCGGCCTTTGCGGTCCGGAGCTTTTCTCTCAGTTGGAGGAAAAGGCAGAAAAGTCAGTCGCAACAGCGTTGGAGTTGCTGGATGCCGGCCCGATTGAGCCAGGCGAATATGAAATCATCACAACACCGGAAGTTTCCGGCCTGATTGCACACGAGGCTTTCGGTCATGGTGTTGAGATGGATATGTTTGTGAAAAACCGGGCTCTCGGCAGAGAGTATTTCGGCAAACGAGTGGGGAGTGACCTTGTCACCATGCATGAAGGAGCACTCTGCGCCGAAGATGTGACCAGTTATGCCTTTGATGACGAGGGAACGCTCGCCGGAGATGTAACGGAGATAGAAAACGGAATCCTCAGAAACGGTATATGTGATGCGCTCAGTGCACTTCGCCTTGGTGTTGCACCTACAGGGAATGGAAAGCGTGAGAACTTTGAGCATAAAGTATATACCCGCATGACGAATACAATTTTTGAATCCGGGAAGGATTCCCTTGAGGATATGATTGCTTCTGTCCAATATGGCTACCTTCTCGAAGGTGTGGAGAGCGGGATGGAGGATCCAAAGCACTGGGGAATACAATGCATAATCAAGCTTGGCCGTGAAATCCGGGACGGTAAACTGACCGGAAAAGTTGTTGCTCCGATTATCATGACCGGTTATGTGCCTGATCTGCTCGGCAATATCAGCATGTGCTCGCCGCACAGGGAAGTTTTTGGGACAGGCGGCTGCGGTAAGGGCTACAAGGAGTGGGTCAAGGTATCAGACGGCGGTCCCTATCTTAAAACGAAAGCGAGGCTCGGATAATGCTGGATACGATTCTTTCCTTCCTGCGCCGCTCCACTGTTGCCGCCTGGGAAGTCGAAGATGTCATAACTGACGGATGGGAATTCTACTTTATCCGGCATGCGCTGGATCAGAACCGCGTGAAACATGTGGAGCATATTTCGGTTAAGGTTTTTCATCTCTCCGATGACGGAGAGACGATGGGATTTGCCAGTTGCGAGATCCCGCCTACAGCATCTGAAGAGGATGCTGAAGCTCTGATCAATTCGCTTGCCTATCGTGCTTCTCTTGTGAAAAACAAACCCTTCACACTTCATAAACCAGATCTGGCAGCTGGCTCATCCTGCCCTTCGATCAATCTTGAGAATGCTGCAGGAGCATTCCTTCGCACCATGCGGGACGTCCCTGAGACACTGGAGGAAGATATCAACAGCTATGAGATCTTTGTTTCGTCTCGGAAACGCCGTTTTCTCAATTCCGAGGGGATAGATATCGAAGAGGTTTATCCCGACAGTATGGTTGAAGTAGTCGTCAATGCCCGCAGATCCGGCCGTGAAATAGAGTTATACCGGAATTTCAAGAGTGGAACCTGCGATGATGTTTCTCTCAGGCGAGACCTTCTCCGTGCCATGCAGACAGGCCGTGATCGCCTTGTTGCCGAACCGACACCGGCCCTCGGTAAAGCAGATGTGCTTTTCTCCACCGCTGATTCCCGGGAGATCTATTCGTATTTTGTCGATCGGTTGAATACCGCATTTGTCTACCGAAAAATGAGTGACTGGCAGCTCGGACAAAGCATCTGCCCTTCTTTCGGAGGTGACAGGCTGAGCATTTCTGCTGTCCGCGAACTGCCCAATTCCTCTGCCAACCGCATCTACGATACGGAAGGTGCGATGATCCACGATGTGCTTCTTCTGGAAAACGGTGTCGCGCGTCACTACATCGGCAACAGAATGTTTTCTTCCTATCTGGGGCTGGAAGACACATTTGTTCCCACAAACTTTGCAGTCAGCGGAGGCACATGGAGTGAAGCGGAACTGCGCCATGGTCCACTTCTGGAAGTTGTGGAGTTCTCTGATTTTCAGGTTGATGCCGTGACAGGAGACATTTTTGGAGAGATCCGTCTGGCCTACTGGAATGACGGAGAGAAAACTGTCCCTGTGACAGGAGGTTCAATCTCGGGCTCTATGCTTACGCTTGTCGGAAATATGTTTCTCTCTACCGAAACTGTGCAGTATAATAACTGGGTTGTCCCTTCCGCCACACTCCTCAAAGGAGTGACGGTCACGGGCATTGCGTAGCCTTTTCGATCTTATGAGAAAAAAATATATTTCCGATTATGTTCTGGAAGAACGAACGGATACCGGAACCGGGAAGATGCGACGTGTTGTGGTATACCGGGGGAGGTTTTATGTTTTTTGCCGGCAGGGGAGTGAGCTGAAGAAAACAAAGTTGCTCTTTACCAGCCTGACGGCGCTGTGTATCCTCGCTTCTCTTTCTGCTTTGTCAGTGAATGCACCCGTCGGACATCGCTGGTATGTGATGTTTCCTCTGGCATTGATGGTCTTTCCATTGCTCTTCCAGGCGGAGAGTTGTGTGCTGCTGCTTCGGGCAAAAGAAAAAATTGAACGTTCTCCGCGGGACAAGATTGAACAGCGGATGGTCGTTACTTCTGTTTTTCTTGCTGTTTTTTCTTTTTTTTCCCTTGCAGGGCATGTGGCTTCTATGATATTATACCAGGAGACGTCGAGAGACGTTGTTTATCTTGCAGCTGCAGGTGTCGTGCTGGTTTCTTCGCTGGTCATGATCAGAGCACGGCGTATGCTGAAGACGGAAGAGATCCTGTAGTCTATCTGTATATTCCAGCATTAAGCTGAGATATAAAAAACTTTTGGAGGTAAAAATCAAAAAATGAACACATCCAGATTCCTGGCAATGCTCCTGGCTCTTGCCATGGTGCTCACTCTGGGGGGAGTATCTTTTGCAGAAGAAGCAGATGCTCCGTCTACTCTCGTTTATGCAACTTCACCATTTGGACAGAAGTTCAGCCCGTTTTTTGCCACAACGGCTTACGATATGGAGGTCGTTGACCTGACGCAGGGTCTTCTCCTTGCAGCAGACCGCGGCGGTGCGATTATCGAACACGGCATTGAAGGTGAGACGCGCACCTACAATGGTACGGATTACACTTATTACGGCCTTGGTGACGTCGAAGTCGTCCAGAATGAGGACGGTACAGTTGACTACTTCCTTACCATGCGTGACGATGTTGTCTTCTCTGACGGGGTCCCCGCCGATATCGATGACGTGATTTTCGGCATTTATGTTCTTGCCGATCCGACGTATGATGGTTCTTCCACTATCTATGCCCTCCCGATCGAAGGCATGGAAGAGTACCGTTCCGGCATGGAATCTCTTTTCAGCCTGCTCGCTGCAGCCGGCAGAGACAATGAGGACTTCACTTTCTGGACGGCTGAAACACAGGAAGCCTTCTG
>JAGCAN010000017.1 GCA_017652685.1 Oscillospiraceae bacterium | reverse complement strand
TCTAAATCCGGATTCGGAACTGAGATTTGAGCCATGCTTCAAGAGAAATGAGAAAGGATGAGTTTCTTTGAGGAGAACTCTTTTACTTATTCTGCTATTATCATTATTGCTGATTTTGTTCCTGCCATGTGCTTCTTTTGCGGAGGAGCGAATTGTTCTGACAATCGGTGATACCAAAGACCGCTCCGGCGAACGCGTTGACGGAGAAAACCAGCTGGGATTGTGGCAGTATCTGGAAGATCAGCTGGATGTAGAGATCCGGTTTATTTATCTGAAGCCAGACGAATACGCCTCTGCAATGTCCAGTGGAAACCTGCCGGACATTGTTGTCACCAACAATAATCTCGCTGAGATTCTGGAAAACGGCCTGGCGCTGAACGCTGAGCCCTATCTGGAGGAATATGTTCCGAATTTCCTGCAGGGAGAAGCCGGGCTGACTTATGATTTATTCAAACAGCTTGCGAATGACGGAGACGGCTTCTATTTCTTTCCCGAGCAGATCGGAACCGATGGTGTCGGATACAGCAACGCGCCGTACAACCGTGGCTATGTTGTCCGCTGGGATTACTACAAGGAGCTGGGTTATCCGCCCATCAACAATGAGGATGACTATCTGGATGTGCTTCGGCAGATGCATGCGAATCACCCTTTCACAGAGGAAGGTTATCCCACCTATCTGTACGGCTTTAATAATCACTCCGGGTATTCCACCGCTTTCCGCGCCGAAGTCAGCCTTAATTACTGGGTCGCATACAAGTATCAGAATAATATCTTTACAAATGAGGTGTTCGACGGTTACACGGATCCTGATCATTCCATGTGGTGGACAAGTATGGCATGGTTCAACAAGCTCTACCAGGCCGGAATCGAAGACGGTTCGTTTGATATAGATGTTTTTTCCCAGACAACGGAGCAACACGAGATCAAATGCGCCCGTGGTCAGTATCTTGGCCTCCACAACGGTAAAGAATCGTTTTACAATGGAAGCGTTAAGAAAGATGCTGATACACTTGCCGGATATGGTACGGTTCCCACCGCAGCTACAAATTATTACACCAACAACTATCAGCTGCTGGGCAATGGTTCTGCCTTTATGTGGTTTATTTCAGCAAACAGCCCGCATAAGGAAGCGGCCTTAAAGCTCATCAATTACATGTGCGATCCGTATTTCCTGCGAGAAGCGGCCATGGGCCAGCAGGGTATTACTTGGGATTATGACGCGGACGGTGTTCCGCGGATGACGGAATACGGCCAGGAACAGTTGAATACTTATATAGCAGGCAAAGCTTCTTCTGACAACTATTATGTCCAATGGGGAACCTATAGCGGGCTGACGGACAGATGGCCGCTACTGCGCAACAATATGAAGCATCCGGACGGGTATCCTCTGGATTTCGTCACCATCTCCCGGGCGTACGCAGTAGCAGGCATGACCAATAATATCTCCCGGGATATCTGCGAACATTACGGAGTTGAACTGCCTTCAGATGCTTTCTACCAGGCAGGTGGCCTGGATTACCGCAACGATTGCGGAGAAGCGATCACGTCCTGCATGAGCAGCCTGAACCGGGATCAGCTTCACATACTCTCCAGCGCAGAAGCAATTCTGGAAGATGTTTGGGTGGATCTCTGTCTGGCAGAAACGGATGAGGAATGGAACACAATACAGAATGAGACGATCCGGAAGTTAATTGAGCTGGGTGAGCCGGAAGTGTTTAAAGATTATCAGCAAAAGTGGGACGCTGCAGCTGCTGTTATCGTTCCCCTTGCCCGGCAGGCGCAGATCGCAAATGGGGTTGAACCCTATACGCCGGAAGAATATGTAAATCATCAAGCTGGAATGGAAGGACAACTGAAATGATACAGAAGCTGAAATCACTCCGCTTTCGTATGCTGTTGCCGGTAGTCGCAATGACTCTGTTCGTCGTCATACTGCTTACAACGCTGTTTTCCCGCGCTTTTATCCGCATGGTTCTGCAGCAGGAACAGGAAGTAAACGCCGTTGGCTTTGATACAATTTCCCATTCAATCGCGCCACTCATTGATTCATCCATCAGTGTAGTCAGAAGTGTCATGTCGGATGATCGGGTTGCTTCCTATGCGAGGTTTCAATATGCTTCCACGTCGGAATTAGTTCACGCCAGGAACAGCTGCCGGGATTATCTGCGCTCAGAGATCACACGGCATGACGGGATCTTCGGCCTGCTTTTTATGCGCAGGGACGGAAGCCTGTTTGGAACGCTTCCAGACGGGAACTTCTTTCTCGATGATCCGAAACAAAACCCCCTGCCGGAGAAAATGACAACACAGATTCTGAATGTGCCGCTTGGGCAAACAGTCTGGATCGGTCCGATTTCTGGGGCTGACATATATGGGTTTCAAAATGGAAAAACCCCGCAAAACATCATGATTGCCGCATGGAAATCTGTTGACGTGAGTTACGGCGAGTGCTACTCGTTGATGCTGATAGATGACTCCATCTTTGACCGTATGTTTGCTGCCCTGCAGGACGGAAACAGCACCTGGCATCTCTTCACGGCAGACCAGGCCGAAATCTACCATACCGGACAAGAATCATGCCTAAATCCGGACCGGCTCATCAGCGAAAGTAACAGTGGAATGATTTTCCACGATGAGAATAATCGTCCTGTCTGTGCATTTTCCATGACAATGGCTTCCCCCACATGGACGATGGTCCGTGAGGTTTCCATGGAGAACTACGAACAGGTGGTTCACCAGGTTCGCCGTTCTGTATCGATCATAGCAATAGTGGTGTTTTTGATCGCTCTGGCAATCTACGAGTTATGGCTGAAAAAGTTTATGGATCAGTTTAAAACACTGCTGAAAGGAATCATCCGTATGGGGCAGGGTGAGCTGGAACCCATTGCATCTGCCCCCTTCTCCATCACGGAATTTGAAACAATGCAGCAGGAGATCAACCGAACCAGCCTGGCTCTAAACCATCAGATGGATACGATCCGCCGGATGGAGCGGGAACAAATGGAACTGGAAAACAGAAAAAAAGAGCAGGAGCGCATTCTTCGCGAATTGAGCATGGCCAGGGAAATCCAGGAGAGTGCGATACCGCAGATTTTCCCTCCTTTTCCCGATCGATCGGAATTTTCACTTTATGCTTCCATGACGCCTGCTAAAGAGGTTGGTGGGGATTTCTATGATTTCTTCCAGATTGACAGCGATCACCTTGCACTGGTAATCGCAGACGTTTCCGGCAAAGGCATTCCCGCAGCCCTGTTCATGATGGTCTCCAAGACTCTGATTAAGAACGAGCTTATGACTGGGTGTGATCCGGCAACTGCCCTGAAACGAGTCAATCTCCAGCTCAGCGAACGGAATTCCTCCATGACCTTCGTCACGGTTTGGCTTGCAGTGGTCGAGCTTTCCACAGGTAAAGGCGTATCCTGCAACGCAGGGCATGAGCATCCGGCTCTGCGTCGCTCTGGTGGGAAGTTTCAACTGCTGCCATACAGTCACGATATGCTTGTTGGTGCACGAAAGAAAGCCCAGTATCACGTCCGTGAATTTGAAATGAATCCGGGAGACTGTCTCTTCGTCTATACGGACGGGGTCCCGGAAGCAAATAATGCGGCGGAGGAAATGTTCGGTGAGAAGCGGCTGATCGAAGCGCTGAATCAAAATTCGGATGCAGAACCGGAGGAACTGCTTGGCAACGTCCGCAAGGCTATAGATGATTTTGTTAAGGATGCTCCGCAATATGACGACATTACGATGCTTTCCTTCAAATATTACGGCATCTCTTCCGGGACAGAAAACAACCCGGAGCCGTATTCTTGAAATCTGCACTGATTTCCTCAGATAACGAAAAAAGAAAGCCACAGGGGAGTAATTCAAAACTCATACCCTGTGGTTATTTCTTTATAGCATCCTTCTGGTGATTTATCTTTACAATATTAGGATGTCTGTTCGAGATATGACGAAGCAGCCTCCTGTACCTGTGCAGCGGCCTCTTCCAGAGTCTGGTTCCCGGCATAATAGCCCGACACATTCTGCACAACAAGGGAAATCAGCGCTTCGTCCGGAACAGCGGTTTTTGCCCCCTCTGTGACCAGGTTTACCAGTTTTGCTGCTTTGCTCTCGGTGATGGGATAGATATTAATCTCAACATAATTGCTGAGATAGACGGTGCTCACACTTTTGATGGCTGGTTCCCCGGTCTGCCGATTGAGAACAGCGTTGCCCCACTGGTCGAGCAGAGGCTCTGTTTTCATGGCGTCATTCAGCTGCCGGTTGAAAACATGGATATTGGTAGGAAAATACCAGTAATCCTTCTGATACTTTTCTGTGAAGAAAGTACGGAGAAAACTCCATACAGCATCTTTATGCTGTGACGATTCTCCCATAGAGAAATTATATCCGGTGTCCAGTGTGGAGATAATCATCCGGCTTCCTGCGTTTCCCAGCGTAGGATAACCGACAAAAGTAATCTCCTCCGGAAACTCATATCCGCAGAGAATCGCATCACGGAATCCGGTGAGATGTTTTTCCAGAAGCATCTGTTTCCCGTTCCGGATACGTAGATCGGAATTATCGGTATCCGACCAGGCATGGCTGCCGAAATCAAAGCTGCGGCGGAAGTTGCCGGTAAAATAGAGCAGTTTTGTAAAATTTTCCCCATCAAAGCTGCATGTTCCGGCATCACGGTCAACAAACGTATCCAGATCCAATCGAAGGCAGGTGGACAGGACATCTTCACAGGTCATATACGCCTCAAAAGCATCGGTTCCCAATCCAAGTTCGAACCAGGCTGAGAGAAAGGTATCATACGACCAGTTTGACTCTTCCCCGACCAGAGAAGCGGCTCCAATCACAGTGTCAAAACTCATCCCCGCACCGGTTGACAGGAGAGCGCCGTCTCTCTCCAGTGCATGAAGAACGGAGGAAAAAAAGTCATCCCGGCCGAATCTCTTTTCCGCATCCAGATAAGGGTACAGGTCAGCCAGAAGCCCTGCTTTGCCCAGTTGATCCAGCTGGTCGGCAGAGAGCAGATACAGATCCGCCTCCGGGGCATTCTCTCCTTCCTGGAAAGGTATCAGCGTAATATAAGCATCTTTCTGTGAAGCATGGAAATCATCGATCGCTTTGGCAAGAACCGGGCTCATACCCGGTGCCACAAGCAAAAGCTGAATCTTTTCTTCCTCCCGCTCGCGAAGTGTAACAGTGGCTACGGCAGATGCACCTTCCGAATTTCCCGTGACAAAGCTGAAGGAGCCATCGTCCCGTCGTTTGATATCGGAAAGGATATTTGTTCGGTCAATGCCGATTTCCTCCCAGGTAAACGGTATTTCCTCCGGTGCAACCTGAACCTGTGTGTTTCCTTTACGGGTGAGTGTGCGGAATCGTGCAGATGCTTTTGAAGCATTCTCACCGAAGGATTCGGTTTTCTGTTCAGCCCCTTCCGCATTCAGGGTGCGGACATACCAGAGCGTATGGTATTCCAGATAGTTTTTTCCAATCACCCTGTCAGCCCGGTTGGGAGGTGCGCTGTTTCCACTGACGATATTGTATTCCAGCGTGATAAGATTTCCGTCTTTATCCGGGGCAAGCTTCTCCATAAAAGCAAGGCAGTCAAATTCTTTCCAGTTTTCAGTGTTTTCCTCGGGAAGAAGCCCGGTAAACTCCGGCAACAGTTCGATCGAACCATCATCTGCAACAAAGCATAGCCCGATGCCGTAAACATCATAACGTCCGTCATTGTATACTTCCGTCTTCCTGCGCTTTGCCTCCTGCACAACCGCTTCAGGGATATCCTCTCCTGTTTTGTCATAGGAAGCACAGTAAAAGCCGCCCTCCACCGCGCAAAGCGGTGTAAGTGCAGAAAGCCCGGTGCCAATCTTCACCACATCAGCTTCATAGGCGGTAATGGGCTCTGGAGTTGGCTCGGGCTCTTCAGAAACGGGCGGAACTGGTTGTTCCTGCATGCCGCATCCTGCCAGACATACTGACAGGAGCAGCATGGAAAGAATCAGTGCGAGAAACCGCATCCGTGTTCTATTTCATCCGCGAAGGCGGAAAGATTTTCTCCGCTGACATCTTCCACCTTGCCGGCATCGACGAGAGAGGCAACAGCGGGGTCAATTGGCAGACGGGCTGTATTGTCAATGCCAAATTCTTCGGCGATAGCAGCAACCTTGCTCTCCCCGAAAATGGCATGTTCTTTTCCGCAGTCGGGGCACTTAAAGTAAGCCATATTCTCCACTATGCCGAGCACCGGAATGTCCATCATATTCGCCATATTGACCGCTTTTTCTACGATCATTTTTACGAGATCCTGCGGGCTTGTCACGATCACAACGCCATCGACAGGAAGCGATTGAAAAACAGTAAGGGGAACATCGCCTGTACCGGGAGGCATATCGACAAACATAAAGTCAACATCTTCCCAGAAAACATCTGTCCAGAACTGGGTAACGGCACCCGCAATGACAGGTCCGCGCCAGACAACCGGCTGATTTTCACTGTCGAGAATCAGGTTGATGGACATCACCTGCGTGCCGTTTTCCGTAAGTGCCGGAAAGAGCACTTCGCCGTTGCCGGTAGCATGCTCTGTCAGCCCGAATGACTTCGGAACGGAAGGCCCCGTGATATCAGCGTCCAGGACAGCAGCACGATAGCCCCGGCGCTGCATTTCGGCAGCAAGCAGGCATGTAACGAGGGATTTGCCCACTCCGCCTTTTCCGCTCACGACGGCAATAACTTTTTTAACCGATGCACCTTCATGCAGATACTTCCGGAAGTCAACCGGCTCCGAGCACTTCTCGGCGCAGTTTGAGCAATCATGATTGCAATCACTCATAGTATGGGATACACTCCTTTTTGATTAGTTCAACAATATCGTAATCTTGACCTGATCTTTTTTATAATTCAGCCCTGCCCGTAGTAGGCATTTGCACCGTGCTTCCGCAGATAGTGCTTGTCCAGTAAAGTCTGCTGCATCGGGCCGATTTCAGGGTTGAGGGTCATGGCGTGATAGTCCATGAAAGCAACCTCTTCCATCACAACAGCGTTGTGCACCGCGTTGAGGGCATCCGTGCCCCAGGCAAAGGGCCCATGGCTGTAGACGAGGACGCCCGGGAGATCTGGTGCGTTTTTGCCTTCAAATGTCTCAACAATAACCTTGCCGGTTTCCTTTTCATAGGCACCGCGGATTTCTTCCTCAGTCATTGGGCGGGTACAGGGGATGGCACCGTAGAAATAGTCCGCCTGTGTAGTGCCGAGCGCCGGAATATCCATGCCAGCCTGGGCAAAAGAAGTAGCCCAGCGCGAGTGAGTGTGCACGATGCCGCCGATTTCCGGAAAAGCCTTGTAAAGTTCAATATGCGTAGGCGTATCACTGGAAGGTTTGTAGCGTCCTTCCACTACATTGCCTTCCAGATCACACACGACAAGGTCTTCCACTTTCATTTCATCATAAGAGACGCCGGACGGCTTAATCACAAAAAGCCCTGAAGCTCTGTCAATCCCTGATACATTGCCCCATGTGAAGGTGACAAGCCCATGTTTGGGGAGCAGAAGATTTGCCTGAAGGACCTGTTCCCTGAGTTCAGATAACATCATTTTTTCTCCTTTACTGTTTTTCGATTACGGTCTCAAACTTCTGCCAGGGGATCGCAAGGGATGCGCCATGGGAAATAATATCGTCCACATGCATCAGCAGTGGGAAGTCCTCTCCGTTCAGCCTTCCCTGCCCTTCCATCTGGCGGACAGCTTCGGCCACACGCGTCGCAATGGCAACGGATTCCAATGTAATTCCGGAAAGCATTTCTTTCGCCTCAGTGAAGGTCTTTCCCTCTCCGAGAAGCGTCCCGAGCAGGCGGGTTCTGCCTCCGAAAATGGTCACATACAGATCGCCGGCAAAGAACATTGCCGTCTCCTGCATTCCGCCCATATAGCGGATGATTTTCCCGGCTTCCCGCACACCCTGTTCAAAAAGAGCTGCCTGCGGATTATAATGCTGCATACCATCTTTCCCGTACTGGATATTATTGATCCCGACAGCGAGAGACACACCGAGTGCATAGGCATTCTTCATGGCAACAGCAGTTTCCAGACCGGCAATGTCTGTTGTGAGGCTGATGTGATAATAATCCGTGGAAAAAACACCTTTCAGCTTTTTCAGCACTTCCATATCCGTTCCGCAGAAGCAGATATGCGTCTGCTGCCGGTCTGCCAGTTCGTAGCTTGTAACCGGCCCGCCAACTGCGTTAAAACAGATTTTCTGGCCTCGCGCCAGTGCTCTGTTCGTAATGCCTGTCGGGAAGGGGGCGAGATTTCCGTCCGCATCCTTTTCCAGTCCTTTTGTGATGGACAGAACCGGGATCCCTTCCGGTACGAGTGGAACAATATTCTCTTCAAACCACTCGATTCCGAAGCTGCTTACTCCACAGAGGATTACATCAGCTCCTTCAAGTGCTTCAGCAAGGCCGTCAAGATGATAGGCTTTTACCCCATCCGGAAGCTGCCGCTTCAGTGTGGGATGATATCCGCTGCTGCGTATGGATTCAATCGTTTCCCTGTTATGGATCCCGACGAGGCGGACCTCATGCCCGTTGTCTCTCGCGGGAAAGCTCATGGCAGAACCCATCATTCCGGCTCCAACCACTGTGATGATGCTCATGGTGTTCTTCCTCCCTGCCTGGTTCGGCAATACAATTTCAGGTTGTGCATAGCTTACCATTTTACACTGGTTCCGTCAAGAGACGCAAAAAGAAGAAATAAAAAAGTGGCATGCTATTGCCTTTTTTCAAATTACAGATTAAAATAGTAATAGTTGTCTGTCCAAGGGATGAAAGGCAAAAATAATTTTTTATGAGGTAACTTCTGATGATTATGAACTGCGATCAGTACACGGGAAAATGTGTATGCGGCCAGGAGCACACACTGGAAACCAAAATGGTGGTTGTGGAGTATAATGCTCTGGCCAACTTCGAAAAGTATATGGAGGCAGTAGGCCTCGCCGGGAAGCGCCGCACGGTTGTTTATGATACCAACGTGTATCGGCTCACAGAAGGCAAGCATCTCCCCTGCGATCAGGAGATCGTCCTGGATGCCAACGGTCTTCGCTCGGAAGACATTCTTATTGAAAAGATGATGAAGGATCTTGATAAACCTGAAGTTATTGTTGCCTTCGGGGCAGGAACCATCATGGATTTCGGGCGTTACCCCGCCTACAAACTCGGTATCCCCTTTGTGGCAGTGCCGACGCTTGCCAGCTCTGACGGCTTCACGGCAAACATCTGCTCTGTCATCCTTGAGGGGCAGAAGAAGTCTATTCCGATGTGTGCTCCTATCCTCGTCGTAGCTGACCTTGACATTATCAAAGGCGCTCCTGCCCGACTCGTTGCCAGCGGCATCAATGACATTCTGGCAAAGTATATCTCTCTGGTCGACTGGCGTATCTCTCACCTTGTTGACGGAGAGCATTACTGCCCGATGGTAGCGGAACTGGCGGATCAGGCACTGCATATCATGCGCAATGCAGCTGACGTCTATGCGGACACCGGTGTGGCTGACATTGAGGCGATGACCATGGCCCAGATGCTCAGTGGCTTGACCATGCAGCTGCTGGATCACTCCAGAGCTGCTTCCGGTGCAGAGCACCTGATTGCCCATCTGGTTGAGATGAAGCCGCCGCGCTTCGAGAATGCAGAAGGCATTCATGGCGAGTGTGTTGGCGTCGGCACATATTTGTGTGCAAAGAAGTATCATGAACTGGCAAAGCTTACTCCCAAGGCAAAAGCGTTTGAACCGCTTACGAAGGAATGGATTGACGAAAAATTCGGCCCGCGGCTTGCTGCCGGGATCGAGAAAGAGAATGCGAACGACATTCTTGCAACCTTCGATCCGCAAAACATTGTGGATCGCTGGGAAGATATCCGCAATCTGATCAGCACCATTCCTGCTCCCGAAACACTCGAGAAGCTTTACAGGAATTGCGGATGCAGGTATCTCCCCGAACACATCGGGATTGACCCTGCGCTTTCCGAAGAAATTCTGCCCGTTTCCGCTGCTATCCGTAACCGCCTCACTCTCGTGAGGATGTTGAGAGTATTGGAATTTTAAACGTAAAAGGAGGGGCCGGCAATTTTTACAGACTACGTTTTCAGCATTTCCAAATATGCGGTTCTGTTTTTGTCGGTCATCATCCTGATTCGGAACCTGCGGTCGCTGTTAAGCGGGAAAACAGAGCCTGAGACCTGGGCTTATCTGCGTGTCGGCGAAGAAAACGTGCCCGTGCATCACTGGGAAAGCTTGCTCGGGCGCGCCCGCTCTGCGGATCTTCGTCTGTTCGGTGAAGGGATCAGCCCGATTCATGCAGTCCTCAAACGCACCGATAAGGGTCTGTGGTCTGTTTTTGACGTCTTCTCCAAAGGTGGTGTCTGGGTAAACGGGGTGCCGGTTCCGGAAGCAGGGACAGAACTGCATCATGGTGACACAGTAAACCTTGGCGGTAGCTGTGTGCGTTTTCTGAATATCAGCACTGAGCAGCGGCAGCGAAACGAAAAGAAGCGAACCGGTGCAGGGGTTCTGGTCAACCCTGCGGTCACTCTGGTCGAACTGACGCTGCTGCAGCTTTTTCTGCTCCTGCAGCATTCTTTCAGCGCACGTCAGGCTGATAGAACGTCTATCGTGCTCGCTTTTGCTTCTCTTATCGTGCTGGAATGGTGCGTTTATGAGGCAATGCGTCTGATGAATCGTATGGGGTTTGAAATTGAAATCCTCGCTTTCTATCTGACGACGCTCGGGCTTTCTGTCGCGGCTTCTGCAGTTCCGGAGGATCTTTACAAACAGATTCTGTTGATTGTGGCTTCCGTGATGCTGTTTCTGTTTTCCGGCTGGTGGATGAGCAATCTCAAACGCACCAACGCCATGCGGATCCCTGTGGGTGTTCTTGCGCTCGGGCTCCTGGCTCTGAATATAGCCACAAGCGACACGATAAACGGTGCCAAAAGCTGGCTGGAATTCGGTGGATATTCCTTCCAGCCTTCAGAGTTGGTGAAGGCTTTTTATATCTACGTCGGTGCTGCCACACTTGATGCCCTGTATATGAAGCGGAATCTGTATTCCTTCATTCTCTACTCTGCCGCCTGTGTGGTTGCTCTTGCCCTGATCGGAGACTTTGGTACGGCACTAATCTTTTTCATAACCTTTCTGGTAATCTCGTTTATGCGTTCCGGTTCTCTGGCAACAGTGCTTCTGGCTGTCACAGGTGCATTGCTGGCAGGATTCCTCGCCGTGTCTGTCCGGCCGTATATCGCCAGGCGTTTTGCCGTATGGGGGCATGTGTGGGATGATGTGTACGGCGCCGGATATCAGCAGACGCGTTCCATCTCCGCTGCGGCCTCGGGAGGGCTTATCGGGAAAGGTGCGGGAGCCGGGTGGCTTCGAGGCATTGCCGCAAGTGACACTGACATGGTTTTTGCCTATATCTGCGAGGAACAGGGGTTGATCATTGCACTGTGTATGGTCGCCGCTGTTATCCTGATGGCTTTTTTTGCCATCCGCTGTGCAGGAAACGGCCGCTCCGCCTATTACGCTATTGCAGCATGCGCTACCTCTGCTCTGATGCTGGTACAACTGGCGCTTAATGTCTTCGGCACGCTGGATCTTCTGCCTTTCACCGGGGTCACGTTCCCGTTCGTTTCCCGAGGCGGCAGTTCGCTTCTCGGATGCTGGATGCTGCTGGCCTATTTGAAAGCAACCGATAATCGGCGTGGGGCAAGCTTTGCTGTAAACCCGGTGAATCGGATCATGACGTGGGAACAGGAACACGGTATTGAGGTGCTTTCCTGGGGGAAAACGCAGCCTCCCAAGGGGAAGGACCGGCGTCCATGAAAAAAATCAGCAGCCGGGCAATCTCTGTTTTTCTGATCGCTGCACTGGTCATAACAGGGATGTGCTATTTTGTGAAAGAAGACTACCTGCACGGCAGAAAATGGGCCATGTACTTTTCGATGTTCAACCCGGAGGCCGAAGGTGAACTTCTCGACCGTAATGGAGTCATGCTCGCCGCTTTTAACAGGGAAGCCAGAGTATACGCCAAAGACTGGCCGACACGCGTAGCCAATTATCACGTAACGGGCGATTACGTAGGAATGACGGGCACCGGGCTTCTGACTCATTTCTGGGGCAGTGCCTCCGATTATGATTTTCTGCACGGAATCAAAAATGAAAAGAGTGGCTCTCTCAGCCTGGGCATCGATGCGGAAACCAACAATTATGCCTATCAGTTGCTCAGTCAATATGGCAAAGGGACCGTCATGATGATGAACTACCGGACAGGAGAAGTAATCTGTCTGGTGTCCTCCCCTTCCGTTGATCCTGCCTATCCGGTGGAGGAACCGGAAGACGGGTCTTATGTAAACCGTGCTCTGACAGCAACCTATACACCCGGCTCAACCTTCAAGCTGATTACCTCTGCGGCTGCGCTGGAGAATGTGCCGGATCTGGAGAATATGACGTTTCACTGTTATGGTGAGCTGGATATCGCAGGGGTTAAAATTACCTGTATGGAGGCTCATGGCACCCAGACATTTGAGCAGGCGCTGGCCAATTCCTGCAACTGCGCCTTTGCAAAAATCACTTACATGAATGTTGGCCAGAGGCTCATGGTGCAGTATGTCACCGATTACGGCTTTTTGAACGGTCACACGATTGATGGGATTTACACTTCTGCCGGGAACTACCCCACGGAATTTGTCGGTGACCCGGAACTGGCATGGTCCGGTATTGGCCAGTCTACCGACCAGGTATGTCCGTTTTCGATGCTGCGGTATGTTGCCGCTATTGCCAACGGCGGCCTGCTTGCCGAACCTACCTTTCTTAAAGGCGGATCAGGCGAAAAGACCACTCCCCTCCTCAATCCCGCTACGGCAGTACGGCTGCAGGAACTGATGCGTAATAATGTCACCTCCCACTATGAAGAGGAAGTGGATTTCTCCGGTCTGCCCTTCTGTGCCAAAACCGGCACAGCGGAAACCGGCGCAGGGACTTCGCATTCGTGGTTCACAGGATTTCTGCAGGATGAAGACCATCCTTATGCTTTTGTTGCCGTCATCGAAGAAGGCGGATTTGGCCTGTGGGCTGCAGGCCTCATGGTCAACGACATTTTTCAACACATGCTTGAGACAGGAACCGCATAAATGATCGATATCAGTGTAAACGAACTTATCAAAGGCTTTGAAATCGGCACCAACGTTCTCGACGGGCTGAGCTTTAACATTACAGCCGGGGAACATGTGGCAATTCTGGGCCGCAATGGAGTCGGTAAAACGTGCCTGTTCCGGATTCTGACCGGAGAGCTGGATTATGACGAGGGCAGCGTTATGATTGCCCCCGGCAAACGCATCGGCCTGATTTCACAGATTCCCGTTTATCCAGACGGCTGGACGACGGAAGACGTGCTGAAAACTGCTCAGAACCATCTCTTCCGTACGCAGGAAAGAATGGCTGAAATTGAACAGCTCCTCTCGGAAGGTTCCGATGGGGATGATCTCCTGCAGGAATACGACCGCCTTCAGAGCGACTTTCTTCGCCTCGGTGGATATGAGGCGGATGCCGAGCGCAGCCGTGTTGCCAATGGGCTTGATATCACACAGGAACTGCGTGAGCGGCTGTTTGAAAACCTTTCCGGTGGCGAAAAGACCCGTGTCAATCTTGCCCGCCTGATACTGGAAGATACGGATATCCTTTTGCTTGATGAACCTACCAACCATCTCGATCTTCATGCTACCGAGTGGCTGGAAGACTATATCTCACGCTTTCGCGGGACAGTCCTGGCGATTTCCCACGACCGCTACTTCCTCGACAAGGTAGCACAGCGCTGTATTGAGATTGTGGATGGAAAAGCAGAATTCTATTCCGGGAACTACAGCTTTTTTGTGGAGGAACGGCAGCGCCGGTTTGAAGAAAAACAGAAGCAGTATGAAAAGGACGCTGCAAAGATAGCCCAGTTGCAGAAGGCTGCGGACCAGTTGCATCTTTGGGCTTTCATGGGCAATGACAAGCTGCACAAGCGTGCCTTTTCCATGGAAAAGCGTATCGAAAAACTGAAAAAAACCGAACGCCCTGCTTCTCAGAAAAAACTGAGTGTACGCTTCCGGGAGACAGGCTTTACCGGCGATGAGGCTGTCGTCATGGCTGATGTATCCAAGAGCTACGGAGAGAAAAAGCTATTCTCCGGGCTGGATCTTGAGATTGTCGGCGGGGAAAGTGTTGCTATCACAGGCAATAATGGAACCGGAAAATCCTCCCTGATCAAAGTTCTTGTCGGGGAGGAATCTCCCGACAGCGGCTTTGCCTATCTCGGGCCGCAGATCCGTGCCGCCTATCTGCCGCAGATTGTGCGCTTTTCAAATGACTCCCGATCTATGCTTGACAGCATGATTTATGACTGCAGATGTTCTCCGCAGGAGGTGCGGGATCGCCTGGCTTCCTTCGGTTTTCGCGGAGAAAACGTGCTTCGCCCGGTCGGCGTCCTTTCGGGTGGTGAAAGAAGCCGCCTGAAGCTGTGTATGCTGATGGGGTCGGACATTAATCTTCTGATTCTCGACGAGCCCACCAATCATCTGGATATTGCAAGCCGCGAGTGGATTGAAGATGCTCTTTCCGATTATGAGCAGACTCTGGTTTTTGTTTCGCACGACAGATCGGAGCACACGTCTAAAGAGATAGGTTATCTACTGGAGCCGTATTGGGAGGAAGAAAACGATGGCTGAGTATATCAAACGTGA
>JAGCAN010000131.1 GCA_017652685.1 Oscillospiraceae bacterium | reverse complement strand
GCTCGGCATAGGATCCTTCCGCAACCGAAAGCGTCAGTCGGGGACAATCCTTAAATGCATATTCGCCGATTTCGGAGACCGAAGCCGGAATCTCCAGGGACTCCAGAGAGGTGCAGAATTCAAATGCTCTGGCGCCGACCTTTTCCAGTGAGGAGGGCAGCTGCACGGACTTCAGCCCCGGGCAGAACATGAATGTGCCGTCCTTCAGCTCGGTAATCCCTTCCGGAACGGCAATCTTCTCGAGGTCGTTGCAGCTCTGGAAAGCATACTTGCCGATCGACTGGACGGAAGGAGGAATGGTAATCTGCTGCAGCTCCGTGCAGCCGTGGAATGCATAATCGCCGATCTCCTTCACGCGGCTGGAAATTCTGACGTTGATCAGATTCGTGTTGAACTCAAACGCGCTCGTACCGACCGAGGTGATGTAACGATGCCCGATCGAGGAATCCAGATGCAGATAACCGCCTTCGCCGAAAAAGCCGACGATAGAGACTTCTTCATCATTCAAAACCGTATAACGATAGCAGCTGCCGGTGATGACTTCCTCTTCCCCATCTGCCAGGGCAAAGACGGAGCACGCTGCCAGCAAAGCGAAAGCCACAAGCAAAGCAATAATCTTTTTCATGGTCCTTTCCTCCAGCATAAACCATATATGTAGTTGGATTATAGCACGAGCGGCACTAAATGGCAAGGTAGTTTCTTCTCTTTTCCCGGATTTCTCCAAGCTTTTTTATTCTGATGCAGAAGTGAATTTCGAAAATCAGCTCTGTGAAAGCAGAATCGAACCAAAAAGATTTTACACTTTCCGTATCATGATCACGGCGATTGCAGAAAAAGATTTTTATGGACAACAGAAGAAAGATGTGCTATAATACGCTTCGCAAATGCAGGGTTGGTATATCGGTATTACTCCAGCTTCCCAAGCTGGCTAGGCGGGTTCGACTCCCGTACCCTGCTCCAATGACGAATCGGACCCCTTCGGGATCCGATTTCATTTTTCTTATCATATTTCAGGAGGTGCCATGATGCAGGAACTGGAAAAACAGTATCATATTCAATGTTCGGAAGGAGACGTCGGCCGGTATGTGATTCTCCCCGGAGATCCCGGCAGATGCCCGGCCATTGCCGCATTGTTTGATGATGCGTACCACGTGACGCAGAACCGGGAATACAACATCTACACCGGGACGCTGCTGGGAGAAAAGGTGAGCGTCTGCTCGACAGGGATCGGCGGGCCGTCCGCGGCAATTGCCATGGAAGAGCTGCACAACATCGGCGCGGATACGTTTATCCGCACAGGGACCTGCGGCGGGATTGACCTGGACGTACAGTCGGGCGATGTGGTGATTGCAACGGGGGCCATCCGCTTTGAGCACACGAGCCGTGAGTATGCGCCGATTGAATACCCCGCGGTGGCGGACTTCGGCATCACGCATGCGCTTTGGAAGGCGTCGCTGGCGCTGGGCTACTGCACGCACACAGGCGTTGTGCAGTGCAAGGACAGCTTTTATGGGCAGCACAGCCCCGGGAGAATGCCCGTGTCGTACGAGCTGCTGCAGAAGTGGGAAGCCTGGAAGCGGCTGGGCGTGAAAGCATCGGAGATGGAATCGGCCGCGCTGTTTGTTGTGGCTGACACGCTGAAATGCAGATGCGGGTCGTGCTTCCATGTGGTGTGGAACCAGGAACGGGAAGCCGCCGGGCTGGACCAGAAGATGAGTGAGGATACGTCATCCTCCATCCGTGTGGCTGTGGAAGCCTTGAAGATTCTGATTGAGCAGGACAGGAAGTACAAAACCGGAAAGCATGAACTATTTTGAAGTGACCCTGAACACACCGAGCGCCGAAATTGAGGCAAGGTGCAGCGAGCTGGAAGCGCTGGGTGTGAGCGGCTTTATTGTGGAAGATGAAGAAGACTTCCGCAATTTTCTGGAAAACAACCGGCAGTACTGGGACTATGTGGACGAGGATCTCTCAGCAAAATATGCAGGGCTGAGCAGGATAAAATTCTACTTCACGGACGACGATGCCGGCAAGGCGCAGCTGAAGGAGATTCTGGCAAAGTATCCGGAGTGCACGGTTGCGAATGTGCAGGACAGCGACTGGGAAAACAACTGGCGGGAATATTACAAGCCAATTGAAATCGGAGAAAAGCTGGTGGTTGTACCGGAATGGGAAACCGTGCCGGATGACGGGCGGCTGCCTCTACGGCTCGACCCGGGGCTGATTTTCGGCACGGGGAGCCACGCCACGACGAAGATGTGCCTGCGGGCACTGGAAAAAGTTGCCGCCCCCGGCATAAAGGTGCTTGACCTCGGCTGCGGGAGCGGAATTCTGGGGATCGGCGCGCTGGTACTTGGCTGCGGTTCATGCACAGGCGTGGATATTGACCCCAAAGCGCCGGATGTAGCCTGCGCCAATGCGAAGCTGAACGGCATCGGGCAGGATCGGTTTGTTGTATACGCCGGAGATGTGCTGCAGGACGACACGATGGTAAAACGGCTCGGCAGCGGATATGACCTGGTGCTGGCTAACATTGT
>JAGCAN010000130.1 GCA_017652685.1 Oscillospiraceae bacterium | reverse complement strand
TGGCCACCGGACAGCTGATTCGTCATACGTGCTTCCATTCCTGTGAGCTCCACAAGATCAAGAATCTTCAGCACCCTTTCTCTGATCTCGTCTTTTGGAACTTTACGCAATTTCAAGCCATATGCCACATTGTCAAAAACATTATAATGCGGCAACAGAGCATAGCTCTGGAAAACCATTGCCGTATCCCGTTTATTCGGTGTCAATTCATTGATCGGCTCTTCTCCGAGATATATTTCACCTTCATCCGGGCTCTCAAACCCGGCGATCATGCGCAATGTCGTAGTTTTCCCGCATCCCGATGGGCCCAAAAGTGTAACAAAGGAGCCCGGCTCAATGGTCAACGAAGTGTCCTTTACGGCATAGAAATCTTTTCCTGTTTTAGGATCCTGGTAAATTTTGGAAATATGATCGAGACGGACACCTTTTTTCATCTTTTCCATTTTTTCAGTCCTCCTTTATTTTTCTGCTTGTACCGAAGTATTTCATAAACAGATTCATCAACAGCACGGCACCATAAGTAATCAGAATCAGAATTGTTGCAAAGGCACAGGCAAGGCTGTAAGCGCCTTTTTCCGCGAATTCGTTGATCTGCACTGTAATAAGAAGATACCGTGGTGTGACAAGTAAGATAATCGCTGAAATTGCTGTGATACTACGCACAAAGGCTGTAACCAGGCCGCTGAGAAAAGAATCTTTAATCAAAGGAAGCGTGACTGTCATAAACACCTTGAAACTGTCAGCTCCCATATCATAAGCAGACTCTTCAATGCTCTTGTCAATCTGCCGCAAAGCAGAAATACCGCTTCGCGTGCCCGTCGGCAGGGAACGCACAACGAATACAATGATTAAAATCAGCCCGGTACCATAAATACCCTGCAGAATACCGGTGTGGAACAATCCACCGGAAAACCCACGAATATATCCTACACCGAGAACCGTGCCGGGAACAGCCATTGCCAGCATGGAAACAGCTTCAATAAAGCCTTTTCCGCGGAACTTACGTTTCACAACGAGATACGAAATAATCATACTCAGGAGTGCTGTGATCGGAGACGCGATCAGAGAAAGCACAAAAGAGTCTTTGAAGGCTTTGAATCCTTTATAACGGGTAAAGACCTGCGTAAACCATTTCCCGGTCAAGGGGAAGAATTTATATCCCCACGTCGGGAAAAACGCTCCGATCGGTACGCAGATATACATCATAATTACAAAGATGGCAACAAGCGTACACAGAAATGTCAGGGGAACACGTACACTTCTGTCTTCTATCATCATACGGGCACGGGATGCTTTTCCGGTGAGCGTTGCCGCTGTCTTCGCTTCAAGATAATACTTCTGCACGGCAAACATCACGAGTGTAATGCACAGCAGCACAACAGCCATTGCTGCAGCACCCGGCTTGTCATATGCGCCAGTAATCTGCAGGTAAATGGTAGTGGCAAGGGTATCATACGAGCCGCCGATGATCATGGGGTTCGCGAAGTCAGCAATAGATTCAATAAAAGTGACCAAGAACGCATTGCCAAGCCCCGGGAGAATCAAAGGGAAGGTAACGCTTGTGAAAACCTTCATCCGGCTTGCTCCCATATCACGCGCTGCTTCCTCAAGAGAAGGATCGATGTTCTTCAGCAACCCCTTCAGCATCATATAGCATACCGGGAAGAATGTGAGCGTCTGCACAATAACAATGCCCCAGTATCCATAGACGCTATTGTCATAGATATGAAGCAGGAACCTTGTGATAATCCCCGCTTTGCCAAACAGCATAATCATGGAAAGAGACAGGACAAACGGTGGAGAGACGACCGGCAGCATAGAAACAACCTTGAAAAGACCGCCGGTGAAACGCGGCATCCGAACATAAACCTCAACATAGGCAAACAGCAACCCGATAAAGGTAGACAGAATACCTACTACAAAACCGATTTTCAGGGTATTGGTAATAGCCCGCTTAAAGCTCGAAATCTGGAAAATTCTCTGAAAGACACTGAGAGAAAAACTACCGTCTCCTACAAAACTGTCCACCAGAAGAATTGCCAAAGGATAGAGGATAAAAAGGGTCAATAGGGTAATCAGCAGAACAATGGTCGTAACCATAATCGGATCCGCCATCAGCTTTTTCCGATCCAGCGCAGCACCCTGTTTTGTTTGGTGAACCATAGAGGCTCTCCTTTCTCCTTATCGAAAGGAACTTTTAAAAGAGGAAGGCGGCTTGCCGCCTTCCTCTGCAATCTGAATAATTACGGGAATTCTTCTGTTGTCTGATCAGGACGTCTTGAAACGGCCCTCGCCGGTATCTGCGCCGGAAGAAGCAATTGCTTCCATTACTTCCGTCACATACTTGGCTGTGTTCGCTGCTGCATCTGCAAAGTCATAGTCCATGACAAGGCTCGGATCCAGGCCGAACTGTGCCGCTTCTTCCGGCTGCTGTGCATTGTCAATGACAAGGAACTGATAGGAACCATTCTTGGCAGCCAGTTCAACACAGTCAGGAGAAAGCGCGAATTCAACAAACAGCTTGGCAGCGTTCATGTGAGCAGCGCCTTTGAAAATAGCAACAGGCCCGATCTCGCAGGAAGTACCATCTTCCGGAATAATGAGCTGGATATTTTCATAGCCGTTGTCGACTATCTGCGTGATGCCATCATGCAGGAAGCCGATACCGATCACACACTCACCCGTTCCGACGTTTTTGCTCGGGCCGGAACCGGACTTCGTATAAACTTCGATATTCTTATCCAGATCCACGAGATACTGGCAGCCCGCTTCATGCCCCTTGAGCTGATACATGGTGTTGACAACGAGCTTTGCCGTACCTGCTGTGTTGTAGTTGGACAGCCAGATCAGGCCCTTATACTCCGGCTTCAGCAGATCATCCCATGTTTTCGGAGCTTCAAGGCCAAGACGTGCAAGCTCATCGGTGTTTACCATAAAGCCCAGGATACCGGTATAAATGCCATTCCAGAAACCGTTGGGATCCTTATAAATATCTTTCGTCAGATGAGAAGCGTTAGCAGGCTCGTATACTTCGAGGAAGCCTTTGCGCCAAGTTCATCATACGGATTGTTCGTGCCGCCGAACCAGACGTCAGCAGATGGTTTGCCGTTTTCTTCCTCAATCTTTGCCGGAACCTCGCCGGTGGAAAGACGCTGACGGTCTACCTTAATACCGTAGAGCTCTTCAAACTTGTCACACGCTGCATTCAGGTAATCCTCTTCGCAGGATCCGTAAACAACAACCGTGCCTTCTGCTTTTGCTGCTTCAACGAGTGCTTCGTCTACATCAGCGAAAGCGGTGCTGCTGACGCACAGGGCAAACACCATAATGCATGCAAGCAGCAATGCCAGATACTTTTTCATGTTGAAACCTCCATTAAAAATTTATTTCTTCAGCCTTTCAGCTGTGGAAACCTTATTCGTTCTTTTATTATACTCTTTTTCATCGCATCTTAAAAGGGAATTTATCAATCCAAGGAATTTTTGTGCAAAGTGCAAAAACTTAATCTCTGTTTTTGTGCACCATGAACAAAACACTCCTTAGGACAATTCTCAGCAGGTCAAAAGGCAACTATGCCTTTCAGACCCTGATTTTTCCTTTTGTGATTCGCAGCGCAATGATCAGAATAATGCTGCTTGTCAACGTGAGAATAGCTGCAAGTGCCGCACCGGAGCCAACGCTGTTACGAACAATATC
>JAGCAN010000016.1 GCA_017652685.1 Oscillospiraceae bacterium | reverse complement strand
TCAAGCGCTATCGGCTCTTCTCGGAGGCCGGTGTGCGCGACCTCGAAACCTATAACAATTACTGCCGCAACAACGGGGAGGAACCTCTTCCGCAGATGGTCATCGTCATCGATGAGTTGGCTGACCTCATGATGGCGGCATCCAAAGAGGTGGAAGAGAGCATTTGCCGCATCGCGCAGATGGGCCGTGCCTCCAGCCAGCACCTTGTTATTGCTACGCAGCGGCCGTCGGCTGACGTGATCACCGGCCTGATGAAGGCAAACATCCCGTCCCGCATCGCGTTTGCTGTCTCCTCCACACTGGAGAGCCGCATTATCCTTGATCAGGGCGGAGCCGACAAGCTCATCGGCCATGGTGATATGCTTTACGCCCCCATCGGCTGCGGCAAGCCTCTGCGTGTGCAGGGCGCCTTCGTCTCCGATGACGAGCGTGAAAGGATCATCAGCTTTATCAGCAAAAACTCCGCACCGGCAGAAAACGGTAATAAAGACCTTCTCGACTATATGGAGAATGCTGCCGAGAAGGACAAAAAGGGAAAGGATTCCTCCTCCGACGAAGAAAGTTCCTCTCTCGCCGGCGAGTATGATGAGATGCTGCCGCAGGCGGCTGAAGTGGTGCTCGAGATGAAACAGTGCTCGGTCTCCATGCTTCAGCGCAGGCTTAAGCTCGGTTATTCCCGCGCTGCCCGCATAGTCGACCAGATGGAGGAACTGGGCATCGTCGGTCCCTACGAGGGCGCCAAACCCCGCTCTGTTCCGATTGACCGTGCAGGCTGGCAGGCTTTGCAGGTGCAGCTCGGCTTTGCCAGTGAGGATGATTTTGCCCTCGCCTCCGGCATGAATGAGAGCTATGAGGGAGCGGAAGCCGATGAATAATCTTGTTCCCGCCCTTTCCGCAGCGGAGGTCGGCGCCGTCAGCACGCTCGGCCTCGCCTACGCGGGCGACGGTGTGTATGAGCTCCTTGTGCGCACCTGGCTCATCACCCATCACCACACCGCCTCGCTGGATCTGCACCGTGCCTGTGTCTCCGTTGTCAACGCACCGGCCCAGGCCCGCGCTTATGAAACAATAGCGCCCCTCCTCAGCGACGAGGAGCTTGCCATATACAAACGCGGCCGGAATGCAAAAGTCAACCAGGTTCCCCCGCACGCCACGACGGCGGAATACCACACAGCTACGGGCCTGGAAGCACTTTTCGGCTGGCTCTATCTGACCGGACAAGAACAGCGTATTTCCGATCTGTTTGAAATCATTATGGAGGAACAACACCCTGTACCATGATCAGTTCATCCTTTGTCACCTGCCTGTGTGAAGAACTGAACCGGGAGCTGACCGGAGGCCGGATTGACAAAATCCAGCAGCCGGCGCGGGATGTTGTCCTGCTCACGGTGCGTACGCCCGGTGAAAACCGCCGGCTCCTGCTTTCGGCTTCACCCGGCAAGGCGCGCATCCATCTCACCGGGCTGACGTACGAAAACCCGTCCGAACCGCCGCTTTTTTGTGTCCTTCTGCGCAGGCACCTCACCGGCGCGATCATCAACGCATTCGAGCAGCCGGGGCAGGACAGGCTCATTGTCGTCCATCTCACCTGCTTTGACGATCTCGGCCGTGAAGCGCAGGAGCAGCTCATCGTCGAGATGATCCCGGGCAAAACCAACATCATCCTCGTCGGTTCCGACGGTTTGATTGTCGACTGCGCCTACCGGCGCGACTATGATGCCGACCTCTACCGCCGACTCGCCCCGGGCATGATCTACCGCCTCCCGCCGCAGCCGGAGCACTTTGTGCCTCCCTCCGGCGAGCAGGGCTTCTCCTCGCCGGACTTTGACTCTCTCTCCGCCTTCCTGGATTCCTATTATTCCGCGCGCGAGAAGGAGGAGGTCTATCACCGCCGCAGCAAGGAGCTGCGCACCTCTCTCTCCTCGGCCGAAAAGCGTATCCGCAAAAAGCTCGGCGCCCAGCGCATCGAGCTGCAGAAGTCCGCCGGCCGTGAGGAGTTCCGCCGCCGGGCCGACCTGGTCACCGCCAACATCTGGCGTCTGAAGCGCGGCGAGGCGTCCCTCACCTGTGAGGATTTTTTCGACCCCGCTTCTCCCACCGTCACCGTCCCGCTGGATCCGCTCCTCACCCCGCAGGCCAATGCCGCGAAGCTCTACAAGCAGTATAACAAGCTCAAAACCGCCGAGGCCTACCTGACGGACCTGATCGCCAAAGCCGAGGCCCAGCTGGAGTATATCGCCAGCGTGCAGGAGGAGCTCGACCGCGCCTCGTCCGACCGGGATATTGCCGATATCCGGTCCGAGCTGATCTCCGCCGGCATCCTTAAAAACCGGAACCGGAAATCCGCCAAAAAAGAAAAACCCCAGGCGCCGCTCTCCATGCGCACCGATGAGGGGTTTGATGTCCTCGCCGGGCGCAGCAACCTCCAGAATGACGAGCTCACCTTTAAGCTCGCCCATAAAAACGACCTCTGGTTCCACGTCAAATCCCTCCACGGCAGCCATGTGCTCCTGCGCAGCGGCAATGCCGAGCCCTCTCCGCGCTCCGTGGAGCAGGCGGCAGCCTTCGCCGTCAAAAACTCCCAGGGCAGGGAAGGGGAGAACGTCCCCGTGGATGTTACGCGTGTCCGCTATGTCCGGAAGCCCCCCGGCGCCCTCCCCGGCAAAGTCATCTATACCAACTATAATACAGTCTTCATCCGCTCCTGGAAGGAAATCCTTAACAATACAGATCCATAAATCATAATTCCCCTCATTCCTGCTCGGAGCAACATCTCAAGGCGAAGTACCATGCAGTCTTCCGAGCAATTTCAGAGCACTTCAATCGAGATTTATAAAAAATTAAAATAAAAAATATTAAAACATTGTCATTGGAGGTATAACCAATGGAAAAAATCAATCGTATCGGCGTGCTCACCAGCGGCGGTGACTCCCCCGGCATGAACGCGGCAGTGCGCGCGGTTGCCCGCACAGCTGTCAACAGCGACATGGAATGCATCGGCATCCGCCGCGGTTTCCAGGGCCTCATCAACAGCGATTTTGTCAAGCTCGACAGCGTCAGCGTCGGCCATACGCTCTCCCGCGGCGGCACCATCCTCTATACCGCCCGCAGTGAGGACTTTTTGACCGAAAAGGGCCGCAAAAAAGCGGTCACCACCTGCAAAATGCTCGGCCTGCAGGGCATCGTCGCCATCGGGGGCGACGGTACCTTCCGCGGTGCGCTCGAGCTCTCCCGCCTCGGCATCCCGGTGGTGGGCGTCCCCGCCACCATCGATAACGACATCGGCTGCACCAACTACACCATTGGCTTTGACACAGCCTGCAACACCGCCATCGAGTGCATCGACAAGCTGCGCGACACCATGCAGTCCCACGAGCGCTGCTCCGTGGTCGAGGTCATGGGCCGAAACGCAGGCTTCCTGGCGCTGTACGTCGGCATCGCCGTCGGTGCCACGGCCGTCCTCGTGCCCGAGCACCCGGTCGACTTCCAGAAGGACGTTGTCGAGCGCATCCAGGATTCCCGCCTCGCCGGCAACACCCACTTCATGATCGTCGTGGCCGAAGGCGCCGGCAGCGCGGTGGACATCGGCAAAAAGATCCACGATTCCATCGGCATGGAGCCGCGCATAACCGTCCTCGGCCATATCCAGCGCGGCGGCGCCCCCAACGCGCGCGACCGCGAAACCGCCACCCGTATGGGCTATTACGCCGTTCGTGCCTTTGCCGAGGGCCGCGGCAACTGCATCATCGCCACCCAGGAGGGCAGCATCGTCGAGATCCCCATCGAGGAGGCGCTTCAGCGCAAAAAGCACCTGCAGATGGACCGTTACAGAATCATGGAAGCCATGCAGGTAGGCCGCGTCCGCCACATAGAGGAATAACGAACAGTTCAAGCAGCAAAACGGGCAGTTCAGGGGAACTGCCCGTTTTGTACGTATCAGGCAGATATGGATGGGAAACGGTTTCTTCCTGGTGCAGATGAAAAACTTAAGATGCTTTTTTCAAAGAATCGTATGATCGCTTCAATTAATTCTTGAAATTGAAAACGCGATGTGTTAAGATGCAGTGAAATGTCAATATTTTCCCGGAGGATTCTGCCTGATGGCACTTACCAGCAAACAACGTTCCCAGCTCAGAGGTCTCGCCTCATCACTTGATACCCTGCTGCAGATCGGAAAAGGCGGCATCACGGACAATGTGGTTGCTTCTGCCAACGATGCACTGCGTGCTCATGAGCTGATCAAATGCAAAGTTCTTGAGAACTCCATGCTGACTGCACGGGAAGCCTGTGATGTGCTCAGCGAAGCCTGTTCAGCTGAGCAGGTACAGGTGATCGGCACGAAATTTGTTCTGTTCCGGCGGAACCCGAAGGAACCGAAAATCGAGCTTATCAAAGCGAAAAAGTGATGGGGACGGCAGGATATACCTTTTCGGACCTTGAACTTGCTTCCCTGCGAAAGAAAGCCTGGCAGATGCTGGATGTGAAACGGATTCCGCACGTATCCGGCTGCGAGGAAGAGGCAGTGTGTCTTGCACGCCGCTGGGGTGAGAGCCCTTCTGCAGCCGCAGCCGCAGCTATCCTCCATGATGTAACCAAACGCCTTTCTGCGAAGGAACAGCTCGCGCTGGTGAAGCAGTACGCGATCCCATGTGATGATGTTCTTCTCGCCTCTCCCAAGCTGCTCCATGCTGTTACGGGGGCTGCAGTAGCAAAGGCGGAGTTCTGCATGCCGGATGAAATCTGCAATGCCATCCGCTGGCATACGACGGGAAAACCGGAGATGACGCTTCTGGAGAAGATCATCTACCTGGCGGATTACATAGAACCCACGCGTGATTTCCCGGGTGTGGATGCTTTGCGCAAAGCGGCTTATGAAGATCTGGATTCCGCCCTGGCCCTCGGGCTCTCCATGAGCCTGGAGGAAGTTCGCAACGGTGGGGCTGAGCCTTATATCGATACGGTTCTTGCAAACAGCTATTATCAGAAGATAATCCGGGAAGAAAAGAATAATTGAAGAAAGGAAACGATATGCTTTCTCCTGAAGAAATTGCCGGCATTGCCGCAAAAGCGCTCGATGATAAAAAGGCGCAGAATGTCAAGATACTCAAAACAGCAGAGCAGACTGTACTGGCGGATTATTTTGTCATCTGCAACGGTACCAGCTCCACGCACATCAAAGCTCTTGTCGGAGAGGTTGACAAGCAGCTTTCCGATGCGGGCGAGCCTCCGATGCGCCGGGAAGGCCTTCGTTCCGACATCTGGGTTCTGATGGACTTCGGCTCTGTTATTGTTCATGTCTTCACCGAAGAGGCAAGAAAGTTTTATAATCTGGAGCGCCTCTGGAGTGATTCTGAGGAGGTCGATCCCTCATCCCTTCCGCGCCCCTGACTACAGGGGCAACCATATATGACCTTCTCCTTGCGGGGAAGGGGGACCGCCGCTTGCGGCGGTGGATGAGGTGTAACTATTTTAAGGAGAGGTTTAACATGAAATACGATTTCGCTGCAATAGAGAAAAAGTGGCAGGACAGATGGGAAGAGTCAAAACCCTATGC
>JAGCAN010000129.1 GCA_017652685.1 Oscillospiraceae bacterium | reverse complement strand
GATACTGCCTGAGACCTGAGAAAGTCTTGGCCTTCTTACGGGGATACAGACTGTGTCGCAAGGATCTGAGGCAATTGGATGCGAAAAGCCGGTACATCAACCTTCGATGTACCGGCTTTGGTGTGCAGCGATGCCTTTCAGTTCTTTGCTCCTCTTTTTCGGTAATAATCTATAGCAACGAGAAGGATCACAACGAATAATCCGCGGGATACCAGCATTCTTCTGGATAACCTGCCATATGATGTGATGGTAATCATCATATTTACAAATAATGCAGCATCAAGCCCGAGTACAATCAGAAGTTTATTGCTGTCACCAATCAGCTTCTGAACCGGCCTGGCTTTGATTAAAAAGGGCAGGAATATGACAGCCAGACCGAACAGTGTGGCGCTGGATGCAATCCAGAACCAGTTTCCGCGTGTGCACAGACATATCACGGCGAACAGCATAATAAGGCTTACACAGAATGCACAGAATGTCCAGAAAAACTTGTCTTCCGGTACCGTCAATGGCGTAACGATCAGAGATGCTGCAACACAGAGGGAGGCCAGAACAATAAAAATCCAGTTCAGCGAAGTCCCGAATACAAAACTGATATACAGACAAACCAGTATTGGGATCATAAACGAACCCGAAATTGCCGAGCCCACCGCAGCGGAGCGGCGCTTAAAGCGTTGAATCCCATACTCGATTACTTCATTCTTTTCACTGCGCAGATCAGTTTCTATCTCTGTTTGCTGGAGTCTGCGCAGCACTTCCTGGCAGGTCGGGCATTCCTGCAAATGTTCTTTTACCAGATTGCGGCTTTTTTCGCTGCAGGCTTCATCCGTATACAGCGGCAGCAGGTCGCAGATTACATCACAATCAATGTTCATGATTCACACATCCTTTCCTGTAGTTTGAGCCTGGCACGGTGATAGGTAACCCTGGACCAGTTTTCGGTTTTTCCAAAAATCATCCCGATCTCCCGGAAACTCAATTCACCAAAAACTCTCAATTCAAATACTTCCCGATACGGTTCCTCCAAAGCGTGCAGAGCCAGATGGATTCGGAAGGAGGTATCCCGATCCAGAGTTTTCTGCTCCATGCTCTTGCCTGTATCCGGAACTTCTTCTTCCGAGATGGGCTCGCTTCTGCTCTGCCGCCGTTTTTCATCCAGAAAGAAGTTCTTCGCGATAGCACAGAGCCAGGTCACTTCGTCCGATTCGCCGCGGAAACCACTTTGCTTTGAAAATGCTCGGAAGAAAGTCTCTTGTGTGATTTCCTCAGCCTGTGTTCGGTCTCCTGCCAGCGTCATCGCGAAGGAGAATACCCGCATATAGTAGGCTTCATATAGTTTTTCACTGCTGTCCGGGGTCACAAATTCACCTCCTTTTTGCCAGTCTCGCTGTTTAGACGGATAAAGATCCATTTCGTTACAAAAAAATAATAAATTTATTTTATTGATTTTAATGCAGGAAACATAGAAAAACAAGGGTTGTTTTATTTGCATCTCTCCGACAACTTGAAATCCTGGGCTGATTTTGATAAAATTATACAATAATGATTGGCAGTTGCAACCGCCGGTTGCGGAACTTCCATGCACAGTTGGTGGTGTGCAACGGCTTTCTTCGCTATACTGTGATCGAAAATTCTGTTAGCAAAGGAGCAAACAGGTATGATTCTCGGTGACAAAATAATAGAATTGAGAAAAAAGAATGGATGGTCACAGGAAGAACTGGCAGAAAAGATGGAAGTGAGTCGCCAGGCTATTTCAAAATGGGAAGGTGCTCAGTCGGTGCCGGACATGGGTCGAATCGTTCGGCTTTCAGAACTCTTTGGTGTCAGTACCGATTATCTTTTGAAAGACGAATTGGAAAAAGAAGATTCTGTTTCGCTTCCGGATCCGGGAACCTCCCTTCGTACAGTGCCCATCGAGGAGGCGTCTGTTTTTCTGGGTTGGAAAGAAAAGGAAGCATCACGCATCGCTTTCGGTGTCATGCTGTGCATCCTTTCACCGGTTCTGCTGATATTCCTAGGCGGAGCACAGGAGATGGGCAGAATTCCCCTGTCGGAGAACCAGGCGGCAGGTATCGGTATGGTTGTTCTTCTGGTCCTGGTGAGCTGCGCTGTTGCAATATTTGTTACGAGCTCAATCCATGCGAGACCCTTTGAATATCTGGAAAAAGAAGATATAGAAACCTTGTACGGGGTCAGCGGTATGGTACGCGAACGGAAAACAAAATTTCAGCCGATATTCACACGTCAGCTTACGATCGGAATAGTGCTTTGTGTGCTTGCATGTATTCCGTTATTTGTCAGCTTAATCTTTTTCGGAGAAGAGAATTATGCCCAGGTTATTGCAATTTGCACGCTGTTAGTCCTGCTTTCTATCGGTGTACTTCTGATTGTTCGCGCATCGATTATCTGGGGAAGTTATCAGCAGCTTTTGGAAGAGGGAGACTATACCCGTGAAGCAAAAGCGGATGCAAAAAAATATGGCTGGATCGGGAGCAGCTATTGGATGCTGGTCACAGCCGGATATCTTGCCTGGAGCTTTATTACCGGGAAATGGGATCAGACGTGGATCGTCTGGCCTGTCGCCGGTGTTGCGTACGGTGCAATTTATGAAATTGTAAAAGCTCTCAGACGTCGTGATGGCTGAGAGCTGCCTGGCATATTGTCGGTTTGTAAGGATATTGTTTCGTGTTTTTTGTGTTTTGGTTTGTGCATAGCATGGATTGCGCGAGAAAAAAGGACTGGTTTATATGTCACCAGTCCCTTTTTCATACAGAAATTCCCAGTGGTATCCGTGGGTTGTCTTATGATATCCAAAGAAACAGTTTCAGAGACAGAAAGTCTGTTATTGGGCTGCCAGCAGGGCGTCCACCGTTGCTTCGTATTGGTCTACATAGGCACCGACAATTGGCTCGCTGATAATTTTCCCGTCACTGTCAACAAAGTAGGTGGTGGGGAAAGCTTCCAGGGGAAAGAGCGAATCGATATTTTCCGGTGGAAGAATTACGAGATAAGATACACCATTATCTGTCATGAGTTTTTTTGCTGTCTCCAGAGCTGCGGCGTCATCTCCGTCATAAAGGAGCCCGATTACACTGCAGCCTCTCTCCTTCAGCCGCTCGCTGATTGCCTGCAGCTCCGGAAGTTCACGGATACAGGGGCCGCACCAGCTTGCCCAGATATTCACCATCGTAATTTTGTTGCTGCTGAACAGATCGTTGCTTGCTATGCTGTTCCCTTCGGTATCAGTTGTTTCAAAAGAGAGAGCTTTGCCGATCACATCGGAATATAGGCTGACAGGGGCGTAAAAAGCGGAGTTGCTGATAAGCTCCTCAATAGCATCTGTAATTGCCTTGTACTCCCCGGCATATGGTTCTGCCTGCATGTTGATAAATGCTTCATTCTGTGCCTGATCAACATAACAGTAATAAGAAAAACCGTTTTCTTGATAGACTTCTTGGGCATATTCCGGATTGAGCTGATCGTCAAAGAGCGTATTGATGTCAGAAAAATCGCGGGATTTGTCAATACCGATCAGAATAAGGGGATAGCTGACGGAAGATCCCAGCTTCTCATAATCTTCATCGGTCACTTCATTCTTTTCAAATTTGCTGGCAAGATCGAGATATTCTTGCTCTGAAAGCGCATAATACACAAATTCTGTATAAAAGATGCCATCAGCGACCTCGTACCCACCGGCGGGACTTAACAATCCCTCTGTATTTCGAAACGCCTCGGGAAGATAAAGCGTCAGGCCTATCTGTGGGATCTCTATCTCGTTTTCTGTATTATTCTCTGCAAAAGCTGCCGGCAGAGAGGAAAGAAGCAAGATAATTACCAAAAGGATGGAAAGAAAGTTTCTGTATTTCATTGTGGGTTACTCCTCGTCTGAAATGATTAACTTTTCGCGCTGAGATCGACTGATAAGCTTTTAGTATTTGACGGAGGATATCAGAGTTGCAGGCTTACCGTTCGTTGATAAGTTTTGCAATGTCAAGGCCGATGGCTTCTTCTTTGTCCAAATCCAGAAGAGCCTGGACGAGAGAGGTCTCTTCGTCCTCCGTGAAATTGGTAAATGGGCGCCTTGCATACCCTGCCGGGATGCCGGCATGTCTTAACCAGAGCTTAAGGCATGCCATCATACTGCCGGATTGGATACCGAGCATGATAATCCGGAGGGCTTTGTGCTGCAATTTAGTGGCACTCTCTACATCAGAGTGTTTGACAGCATCCCAGATTTTGAGGTACAGATCCGGTATGCAATTGTAAAAGGATCCGATAATTCCGTCTACCCCGAGTGAGATGTTGGAAGATCCGAGCTCATCGCACCCGCCATAGATCTGGAAACCGCTTTTACAGGCATCGCGAATCTGTGTGACTTCATACAGGGCGGTGCCTGTGTACTTGACACCCTTAACGTTTTCAATCTGTGAAAGCCGTTCAATCATCCCAACGGTCATCATTCCGGCGAGGGGAATGTTATAAACAATCATTGGGAGATCGGTTGATTGCGCAATATCCCTGTAATAGCTGAAGATCTGTTCCTCACTGAATTTAAAATAAAACGGAGGTACGCTTGAAATCCCTGCTGCACCGGATAGCTGGGCGTGTTCAGCAAGTGCAATAGATTCTTTCGTAGATATTGCTCCAACATGGACGACTACCGGCAATGTGCCGCCTACCTCATCCATAACAATTTCTACCTGTCGTTTCCTCTCCTCGGAATTCATCAGAAAAGCCTCTCCGGTAGATCCGGTCAGATACAGTCCGCCGATTTTATACTGAATCAGATGTCGGATGAATGCTCTTGTGCTTTTCTCATCAAGTGCTTCCTCCTGATCGAAAACCGACAGGACGGCTGGGATGACACCCTTAAAATCGAGTATTGTTTTCACTTGGATGCCTCCGGTTTGATACCTTTAGCAGCAAGTTCTGCCTTCACCTTGTGGCAGGAAACAAAATGGCTGACTCCGTTGATGATATATTCCTCCAGAATCGGGCGTTCGGTTTTGCATTGCTCAGCGCAGTCGGGGCATCGAGGGTGGAAAGTACAGCCGGAAGGAGGATTGGCAGGGGAAGGAACATCACCCTGTAGGGGAATTCGTTTTTTCTTTTTGGTCGGATCAGCAATTGGAATAGCACTCAGAAGTGCTTTGGTATAGGGGTGAAGCGTATTGGAAAAGAGTTCTTCAGAGGTGGTCAGCTCAACGATTCTCCCGAGATACATAACGGCAATTCTGTCCGCAAGGAATTCTACAACGGAAAGATCATGGGTGATAAAAATATAGGTCAGCTGCCGTTCTTCCTTGAGTTTGTTGAGAAGCTTGAGCACTTGTGCCTGGATAGAGACATCCAGTGCAGAAACCGCTTCATCGCAGATAATCAGCTCCGGGTCTACAGAGAGTGCTCTTGCAATTCCGATTCTTTGCCGCTGTCCGCCGGAAAACTCGTTAGGGTAACGCGTCATATAATCTCGCGGAAGATTGACGTCCTCCAGGAGTTTGCCGATTTTCTCAATCCGTTCCTTCTTGTCTTTGATGCCAAATTTAATCAGCGGATCTTCCAGAGAACCAAAGATGGTAAACGCCGGGTTTAATGAGGAATTGGGATCCTGAAAAACGATTTGGATCTTTTTCCTTGCGTTGTCCAGTTCAGCACGTGAGAGTTTACGCAGATCCTTATAGCCGTCTTCAAATTTGTATTCCATGCTGCCGTCCGTCACCGGAACCAGTTGGAGGATTGACTTTCCGAGGCTCGATTTTCCGCATCCCGATTCACCAACCAGGCCGAGCGTCTCTCCGCGGTACACATCGAGGTTGATGTCGTCCACTGCCTTGACGTATCCGACAGTTTTTTTCAGCACGCCCTTCTTAATGGGGAAATAGGTCTTTGCGTTTCTGACTTTCAGAAGTATTTCTTTATTTTCCATCAGCCATTACCTCCCTGAAATGGAAGCAGCGGGTATAGTGTCCTTCCTTTACCCACTCTTCTGCAGGCATTTCAACTGCACAGCGTTCTCCCGCATAATCGCAGCGTGGACAGAATTGGCAGCCTTTAGGCCGATTGAAAGGATCCGGAGTTACACCGCGAATCGGTTCCAGCTGCTGGTTCTTTCCTTTTCCGAGAACAGGGATAGAGCGCAGGAGCGCTTTGGTATACGGATGAGTCGGATTGGCAAAAACGTCCTCGACCTTGCCGTATTCCACGATGTTACCCATATACATCACAGCAACTTCGTCTGCCATTTCTGCCACGACACCCATGTTGTGTGTGATCATCATAATGGCTGTGCCATGTTCTGCTTTCAGGCTGTTCATCAGTTCAAAGATCTGTGCGCTGATTGTCACGTCCAGTGCTGTGGTAGGTTCATCTGCAAGAAGAATTTTTGGTTCACAGGACATTCCCATAGCGATCATTGCACGCTGGCGCATTCCGCCTGAAAACTGGTGGGGATATTCTTTGTCCCTGATTTCCGGAGCCGGAATCCCCATATCCGCCAGATCCTGTATGGACTCTTCCCGGAGTTGTTTTTTGGAGAGGCCCGGTTTATGTTCTTTGATGATTTCACGGATCTGATGTCCAACGGTGTAGACCGGGTTCAGCGCTGTCATTGGATCCTGGAAGATAATAGCGATATCTTTCCCTCTCAGGGAGCGCATTTCCTTGCCGTTTTTCTCAAGCTGGTCGAGTCGTATTT
>JAGCAN010000128.1 GCA_017652685.1 Oscillospiraceae bacterium | reverse complement strand
CGACAAACCAGAGGATCAATACGCCCAATAAGATCCATTTCCCGACCGGACGGATCAGGTAATAGGAAATGAGCGCGGCACTATAAAGGCAAAGCATGAGGAATTCCATACTCTTGATCCCCATGCCCTCGACCAGCAGCTTTTTCCCTGCCCGATAAGTGATGACGCAGCCCAGAAACCATATCCACAGGGCTGCCTGAAAGACTATCGTTAAAACCATGTAACTCCGCTTTATTTCTTTTTCAATTCATATTTCAGCGCGCCGGATGGGCACAGGTCAATGACCCTTGCAATCTCTTCGGCCGGTGCTTTGGAAAGATCGACCCACGGTCTCTGTTTTAAATTAAACACTTCTCCATTGCCTTTCAGACATTCTGCAGCATGAGTGCATAAATCTGAATCCCAGTATACGATGATGTCGTCATTTTCATATGTTCTTTTTGCCATGTTTCTACCTCCAGTCAAAATCATATGATTCTCTATTATAATCGCTTCCCGGCACCTGTCCACTCTTTAAAAGTCAGGGCTTTTTTGCTATACTTTCAGCAAATATAGAAAGAAGGTATTTTTTATGGGGAAAGAAGAAAGATTAAGATACCACGGGCCTGCCGGCATGGCGCGGTATATCATTCCGGATGCTCCGGAAAGCGATAAAAGATTTATACCTGGCGTAAAAACCATTCAGGAAGCGGCCCGTGAAGTAGAAGTTATCAGCGAGGCAGATGTTATTGTAGTCGGCGGCGGTCCGGGCGGCTTTGCGGCAGCAGTGGCCGCAGCACGTACGGGAGCAAGAACCGTTCTGCTTGAACGCTATGGCCATTTGGGTGGGATGAGCACCGGCGGACTGGTCAATATCATTCCGCATTTAAGCGATACGGACGGCAACCGTTACATCGGCGGCATCCTCGAAGAACTGATCACGCGTCTGGATAATCAGGGGGCTGCTTTCCGTCCACTGCCGGAGGACTGGGGTTCAACAGATCCTTCTGTGTTGAAATTCTATGAAGACAGCAGTTTCCAGCACTTTTTTGTCCGGAAAAACAAAAACGGAGAAACCTGCATTGTCTATTCGGCTATCTGGGATCCGGAGATCGCCAAAAACGAAATGAACCGGATGGTTATGGAAGCCGGCGTCAAACTTTATCTGCATTCCTGGGTCACCGATGTGATCATGGACGGCAATACAGTGAAGGGAATCATCTTCGAAAGCAAGACCGGACGGCGCGCTGTTCTGGGCAAGGTTGTCATTGACAGTACCGGCGATGGGGATCTGATCCCGAGGTCCAACACGGCTTACGAAGATAACATCGATTTCGGCCTGCGGATCAAGCATCTGTGCTTCGGTTTCTGGATCGGCGGCGTGGAATTCCGCGCATATGACCGTTTTGTCAGCTCCCGGCCGGATGATGCCATTGCCCTGAAAAATGAACTTCACGATAAAGGCTTATATGTCTCTTTCTTCCGCGGCATGCTGAAAAACCAGGAGCATGTCGCCTGGCTGCATCCGCATTTCATCACAAACTGCCAGACAGATGTGGAAGAGATGACCCGCATGGATGTATCCGGCAGAGAGCGTGCTGTAAAGACCTGGGAACTTTTACGGGACAAAGCCCCAGGCTTTGAAAAAAGTTATATCATGCTGACCTGTCCGCAGATCGGCACAACAGGCGGACTTCGACTGATCGGAGAAGCCTCTCTCCGGGAAGAAAACATGCTGCGGAAAGAACCTTTTGAAGATACGATCGCAATCTTCCCGAACAACGATCTGGGAGAAAAAGGCTATACCTATCCGGTTGTCTATGTTCCTTTCGGAGCACTGGTTCCAAAAGAAACAGAAGGACTGCTGGTAGCATGCCGTGCCTTTTCTTCCGACGATGAAGCTAACTCCCTGTTTAATCTGGTTCCGCACTGCTTCTGCTTTGGACAGGCAGCCGGAACTGCAGCAGCACTGGCTGTTCAGAATGGATGCTCTGTCAGAGAGCTTCCATATCCACAGCTCAAAGAAGCATTGCTGTCGCAAGATGTGATCCTGCCGTAAAAGGCAGAAAGGAAGTGCGTTTTATGTTTTTACCTCAAAACACACAAGAAGTTTGTGATATTGTTCGCCAGGCAGCTTCTCAGGGCAAAGCACTGGTTCCATGCAGCTCAAAAGAACCGCATCTGCATGAGGGATCATTTAATCCTTCTGCGGAGATTATCTCTTTTGAAAAAATGAACCAGATCCTGAAGATCAGCCGTCACGACCGTTATGCGCGCGTGGAGGCGGGCGTCACGTTTGGAGACCTTCTCCCGGCTTTGGCTGATCAAGGGCTTCGCGCCACTCATCCGTTCCTGCCACGAGCAGGAAAATCAGTGGTCGCCAGTATGCTGGAACGGGAAGCAGTTCTGGTTCCGAAATATCAATATGACTATACGGATCCTCTCCTGACAACTGAGGTGGTCTATGGCACTGGGGAGCTGTTCCGTACCGGCTCTGCTGCCGGACCTGCTCCTTATGAGGAATCCGCAGCAGACATGGTCAACCCTTGGGGTCCAGGCTCTGTGGACTTTGCCCGTTTTCTTTGCGGCGCTCAGGGCACTATGGGACTTGTCACTTGGGCTACTCTGAAGGCAGAGGTCGCTCCGGCCGATTCTGTTCTGACATTTATCGAGTCCGATGACCTGGCATCTCTGGTCCATCTGGCATCGAAACTATTATTCCATCGTATTCCGGATGATTGTCTGATCCTGAACAATGTGAATTTTGCTGCTGCCTTTGCCAAGGATCCTTCCGAAGAAGAAACCCTGCGAACAAAGGCCGCTCCATGGACGCTTCTTTGCAGGATCAGCGGTTATGCCCGCTCACCAGAGGAACGTATTAAAATCTACACTGGTTATCTGCGTGACGAGTGTGCAAAGGAAGGTCTGACATTCCTTTATTCTCCGCGCAATCTGGATGGTTTTGGTTCCCGGGCAGATCAAAGGATCAAGGACTGCGACCGAAATGAGGTCTACTGGAAACTGAGGCGCGGGGCACTGCGGGATATTCTTTTCCTGGCTCCGCCAAGTAAAACGGCAGAACTGACCGCGGCTTTATCTGAACTGCTTGCTGCCCATCCTGCAGAAGATCTGGGACTGACTTTGCAGCCTCAGGTGCAGGGCCGCGCTTTCCGGGTGGAGGCAGATCTGTACTGCACAGAAGAAGCAAAAGAAAAGACCTGCCTGCTGGCAGATGCCGCCGAAGCTGCATTGTTTGCACACGGCGCATTATTTGACCGTCCTTATACCACTGCTCTTTCACAGTTGGTATTTGGTGCCGATCCGATTGCCGCTGCAGCACAGAAAAAACTGAAAGATGTTTTTGATCCTCAGGGAATCTTTAATCCTGGAAAGCTTTGTTTTTGAAGGTGTAAAAAATGAATAAACTATCTGATTTTCGATATACCATGGATTCCTGCAACCACTGCGGACAATGCAAGTGGATCCTTCCGCATAAAATGCATGGGTGGGATTTTGCAGAAATCTGTCCTATCTATCAGCACTATGGATTTGACGCCTACTCCGGGCAGGGACTGCTCAATAATGCAAAGGAAGTTCTGAACGGAACCGTTTCTTATGGAGATGGTCTGGAACACCTCCTTTATACTTGTACTGCCTGCGGCGCCTGTGACATCAACTGCAAAAGCGTCAGAGACATGGATGTTCTTGATACCATCTATGCCCTCCGTGCCGACTGCGCTGAAAAAGGCGCTTTGCCAGAGTCCGTCAAAAAAAAGGGAGACGCTGTAACCAATACACATAACTTCTATGGCCTGCCTCATGAAGAACGCAGCAGCTGGCTCCCTGCAGACTGCGGAGAAGCGCCAGATGCAGATACCGTTCTTTATCTTGGGTGTGCAGCATCTTATCAGCATAAAGAAATTGCGCTGGCAGCTATCCAAATCCTGCAAAAAGGCCAGGTTCCTTTCCGTCTTCTGCGAGAGGAAGAATGGTGCTGCGGATCATTTCTCTGGCGCACCGGACAAACAGAAGCAGCTAAGGCGCTTGTTCACCGCAATGTCGAACTGCTCCGCTCACAGGGTGTAAAAACCATCATTACCGCATGTGGAGAATGCTTCGGTTCTTTTAGAAACGGCTATCCGCGTTTTGAAGAACTGCCTTGCGAAGTCCGCCATATCAGTGAAGTGGCCGTAGAGCTGATCGCAAACGGTAAACTGCAGCTGCATCCTGTTTCGCTAAATGGACCTGTCACCTATCACGATCCTTGTATGCTCGGAAGACAAAGTGAGGAATACGTCCCTTGGGATGGAGAGATAAAACCATATGGATTGCTGGATCCTCCAAAAGTCTGGCGGCGTGGAGAACATGGCGTTTACGATGCACCGCGCGCCGTCCTTAAGGCAATTCCTGGTTTGGAACTAATTGAGATGACGCGAAATAATGAAGAATCATTCTGCTGCGGTGCCCAGTCGATCGATGAAGAATTCCGGGCCTGGGCAGGTGCAGAACGGCGCCGTGAAGCGGCGCAAAGCAATGCCCTGGCACTCGTTACAGCTTGTCCGTTCTGCCTGGATGCACTTGATGCAAAGGAAGAATCCGGACTGCCTTGTTATGATCTGAGCGTTCTGCTTGCCAGCGCACTGGAAGGAGGAGAAGCATGAGCCTTTCCCGTGATATATACACCCAATTAGAAGCTATTGTCGGTGCGGAAAACATCAGCGATAAAGAATACATCCTCGCCGGAAACCGCAACCGCACGCCGGAATATCCGTTTGAATATCACACAGCTGACGCGATCATTATGCCAGCTTCCACAGAGCAGGTGCGTGATATTATCCTCATCTGCAATCAGAACGATATCTGTTTTGTCACGACCGTTTCCGGTGCCAGTGCAGATGCTTACCCAAACCGCGGAGGCACACTTCTGATCGATCTGAAGCGAATGAACCAGATCATTGAGATCAATACCGAAGACTGCTATGCCGTCATAGAACCTGGCGTACGTCATGTGCAGCTTTATCCAGAATTACGGCAGCAGGGGTTCAGTTATGCGATCGCAGCTGTCGGTCCGGGCGGTTCGGTTCTATCCAACTTTACCAGTACTGCCGGAGAAAACCACAACATGTACGGCGCTTCCCGGGCCAACCGTTATTTGCTTGGAATGGAATATGTTACCCCGGAAGGCGAGATTTTGCGCACAGGTTCATTGCAGACAGGCTCAGGCTGGTTCTGTCCGGACGGTCCCGGCCCATCCATCCGCGGACTGCTAAGAGGGTTTTATGGAAATCATGGACAAATGGGAGTCATCACCAAAGCAGCGATAGCTATTTTGCCTTGCCGTGGTCCTCGTGATTTCACCCTGGAAGGACACACCCCTAACCACAAGGTCTATCAGAATAGTGACAGCACACAAGTTTATCTTTTCAACTGCCCGGATCTGGATGCTGCCTGTGAGGCGATCCTGCGCATGGGCGAGGTGGAAATTGCTGCCTCTGTCACCAAATTTTTCTATCTGACATTAGCTGTCATGATGACTGATTCTGCAAATGCATTCCATGAACTTTGGCCAAGGATCCGCAGGGAACTGCCTATCCCTCTGGTAGTCTATCTGGCTCCAGAATCCACAGAAGAACTGGCCTATGAAGAAAAACTGCTGTTTGAGATTGCAGAAGAGACTGGCCTCGTACGAGCTGCATCGGATCTGGAAAACTGGTTCCGGTGTCACATGGACTTCTTTATGGTGGTAGGAATGCTGCAGAGAGTTCTGCGCCTTGGCGGCGGCTGGATGCCGATCAAATTGGGGGCTGATTCTGTTACTCATATGTTTGAAGTTGGCAAGAGTGTTCCGGAATTCATTTATAAATACACAGAAAACGGCACGATCTTTGATGCCCCAGACAACTTTCAGATCGCGCCGATGGAATATGGCCACTTTGCCTATATTGAATTGTTGTTTATGTACGACCGTACCAATCCGGAAGTCGGGAAAGGGGTCGCCGAGTTTCGGCAGGCATCCAGGGATACGGATATTGCCCATCATTTCCATGCAGAAACTCCGGGCTGTCTGAATGCTGTAACACAGCAGCTTGGACCTCTCTACATGAACTATCATCTCTGGCTGCGTAAGCTGAGAGAAGCGTTCGATCCAAGAAACCTGGCGAACCCGATCCTAAAAGAATAGCCGTACTGTTATTTTAATACTCTATCCAGGAAAGCGAATCTGCTTTCTTCTAACTGTTCTGACTCGTAAGCCGGATCCCCGTGTTTTCCTCCCGGGATCGACTCCAGTGTTGCCCTGCCATCCCCGCAGACAGCATTGACACGGTTTACAAACTCTACCGAGCTTTGATATGGTACGACCTCATCTTCCATGCCTGCCTGTATCAAAACAGGCGGGCAATTTTTAGACACATAACTGATCGGAGATACCATCGAAGCAATTCCTTTTGCTTCCCTGCAGTTCACGCCTGCAAAAAGATCGGCAAAATTCGCGATCTTAACACCGCTTGGCATTGGCGGAGCATCTTCCGAAAACTGCGATGCCAGAATGAT
>JAGCAN010000127.1 GCA_017652685.1 Oscillospiraceae bacterium | reverse complement strand
GTTCACTTGAGCAGACGTGCAGAAGTCGCGTAGTTGGTCGAGCGCGCACGATTGGAAATCGTGTAACCGTCAAAAGCGGTTCGAGGGTTCGAATCCCTCCTTCTGCGCTTAGGAGAAATCACTTAGAAAGTTTTTTTCTGAGTGGTTTTTCTTTTTTTACAATTAATCACCAGATTAATAGTATCTGTATGATAGGGCATGCTTTTTCAGACACAGGGATCATCTTTCAGAAAGGTTTTGATTTCTTCCAGACGGATCTCAGCCTCCCGACGACCGATCTGATAAACCCGTTCAAGTTCTTCCGGATTGTTCTCCGTTCTTCCAATGCCGAGAGGATGCGGCGGACGAATGACGAAGCTTTCGCCGGAAGCTTCCTTTTGGTCAATTTCATCCATCTGGTTGTTATAGCAGTGGTGCCTCTCCGCCATAGCGAAAGCGACAGCAGGATACCGAAGCAAAGCAAGACGCATCAGCGGCAGCATTCCGGATTTCTTCTTTCGATAGCCTTTCGGCTGTGTCAGGATGAGAACATTCCGGTTATAACCGAGCTCCTCCATAAAACGATAGGGAACGGGATCAACGATGCCACCGTCAAGAAGCTGATAACCGTCCACTTCAACAGGGCGGGAAACCATAGGCATAGAGGCAGAAGCCCTCATCCAGTCCATGTCGTTCTGCCCGCAATCGGTGCATTTATGATAGACGGGCTTTCCGGTTTTGGTATCTGTAGCGCCGAGATAGAATTCCAGCGGATTCTCCTGAAAGGCAACTCTGTCAAACGGGTCCAGAACATCCGGAATCTCCCGATAACAGAAATCAGCGCCATACAGATTTCCGGTTCTTATCAGGGACTGCATGCTGCAATAACGCGGGTCCCTGCAGTATTTTTTGTTGTAGCGGATTGCACGACCTGCCTGCCCGGATTTGATATTACATCCAAAGACAGCTCCGGCAGAGATTCCTGCAGCACCGTCAAACCGGATCTCATTTTCCATAAATACATCAAGCACACCGCAGGTAAACATCCCGCGCATTGCGCCGCCTTCCATAATCAGAGCTGTTTTCATGGATTTACCTCTCAAAATTTTTTTTGATAAATCGAAAGATCCGGATTCGGAGTCAGCAGTTTCCGGTATAGACATACTTCAGGTTCTCCCGGGCGATCTCAGCAAGGGAATAGATCAGGGGGACATCCGTTGGAGCGCGATCCGTCAGATGAAACCGCGGGAAAAAGCGTGAAATGTGAAGCGGGATATTCTGCCCGATAACAGCCCCGTTTGCATCCCGGAGGTCTCCAACCCAGCGGGATAGGTTGCGCATTTCTTCTGCGGAATCATTTTCTCCGGGGACAATGAGAGTGGTGAGTTCAACATGGCAAAACCGGACAGCTTCAGAGATAAAATCTTTTACCATTGCCAGATCTCCTCCGACTACATCTCTATAATAGTGTTCTGAAAAGCCTTTCAGGTCGATATTCATGGCATCGATCCATGGAGAAAGTTCATTCAGAATCGGTAATTCAGCCGTACCGTTGGTTACAAGCACATTCAGCATCCCGGACTGGTGAATAAGCCTGGCAGTATCCCGTACAAATTCATATCCGATCAGAGGTTCGTTATAGGTAAACGCAAGGCCGATGTTTCCACGGCTTCTGAATCGTACTGCGCATGCCACCAACTCTTCGGGAGAGATGGTTTCCGCCTTATGTGCATACTCAAAAGCTTCCTTTGACCACGATATACCGGAATTCTGGCAGAAAGGACATCTCAGATTGCACCCGTAACTGCCGACGGACAGAATCATGCTGCCTGGATGAAAATGCCGTAAAGGTTTCTTTTCGATCGGATCAAGGGCCAGGCTGGTAATCCTGCCATAGTTTCCGGCTATCGTTTTCCCGTCTTTACAGACACGACCGCCGCAGAAACCGGTCTGTCCTTCTCTGATTTCGCAGTGGCGAAAGCACACATTGCATTGAGCCATAGCTATATCCTCTTTCAGACATGGCGAATAACTTCAAAACGCTGTAAAACCACTTTTTCTCCCGGAAGGATGCCAGCTTTCTGCCGCGCAATCGATATCTGCTGTTCAACAGTATCAACTCCGTCAAGATCCGGAAGCAAAAGCCCACGACGTGTACCACAGGAAACGATAACCCCATACCGCTTCACGTCCAGTTCCGCTTCAGACTCAATGTCTTCCGGTTTACCCAGCACGTCTACATTGATTTCGAGTAAATCGAGTTCTTCCGGCCGAATGGGAGGAAAACGCGGATCGCGTGTGGATGCGCTGATGGCATTCCGGATGATTTCTTCCGCAAGACAGTCTTCGGTGGGCAGGATTGTCCCGATACAGCCACGCAATCTTCCGTGTTCATGAATAGATACAAATGCTCCGGATCTCTGCTCGAGCAGTTCATCGGGAAGGCCAGAGGGAATCGGAAGAATTTTGCGGTTCAGAATATAGGATGTCAGAGACTGCCGGGCAAGCCTTACCCAGGGATCTTCACCCGTGCGTTTTTCAACCAGTTTTTTTTGCTGCTGCTCCAGATGACGCTCCAGAAAATGCCTGCTGTTGTCTTCTCCAGACGGATAGAAAGAGCAAATACCGTAACCGACGCCTGTTACATCTTCGTGAGAGAGAACAGCCGCGTTTACCGACAAACCGTCCAGTACCCCTGCCATAATAGTAAAGGAGCGATGCCCGCATTCTGCGGCACGTTCGCAAAAGCTTTCTTCAAAATCAAACAGTTCTCCGAAAGATGCATGGCTGCAGACGTCCATAATGCGCGAGTCATATTCGGGCCCCTCTGGGGCATAACCGTAAGGACCGTAAGACTGCAGCTTGTGGGAGAGGTCCCCGCTTGCGACAAATACAGCCCGTCTTCCTGTTTCTTGCACTGCGTCTGCGATGATCTGCCCGAATGCGTAGTGTTCTGTGAGCGAAAGCCCGGAAAGCCCGATGCGGACCAATTTGAAATGTGAATAAACCTGCCGGATAAACCAGAGTGGAACCATTGTTCCGTGATCAAGAGAGCGATCACGCTCGCCGTCAGTTCCTGCCGGGAAGTTTCGCTTCTGAGCGACAGCTTCGATGGCAGTTACCAGCCCGGTATCATACTGTTCCCGGAAGGATACTTCCGGAGCACGAAACTGCCGGAAAGATCCTTCTGCCCGGAATCCCGGTGAAATATGGAAATAATCTGCATACATCGTTGTGTGGGGGCTGGAGATTAGTATCGTCTCGGGAGCAAGAGCAGCGATTTCTTCTGCTACACGCTGATAGGCCGCGACAGTTGATTTGATCTGTTTTTCGCTTCCCCGGCCGACCGCAGGCACGATCATAGGAGGATGCGGAACCATAAATGCAGCAAGAACAGACATTGGAAGCTCCTTCCCGGCAAAAACTGCCGGTTTTTATTTTTTACGCGTTTGCACAGGCGGCTAATTGTCTCTTTCAATGTATCTTGCGGGCTTTGGAGCAAGACACATGTTGATTATATTATAACACATATTCATCCTATCCGTGAAAAGAAAAATAAGAATATATCCGAAAATCACAGGACAACGCCAATCTTAACACTTTCCTGTTATAAAATTGTTGCACGAACACATCCTGCATAGTAAAATGGAACCATAGCCAAACTACAACTATTTTAATGATTGGAGGAGCATCTATGCAGAAATACGACGTAATTGTTGTCGGCGCCGGAAACGGCGGACTTTCCGCTGCAACCTATCTGGCCAAAGCAGGAAAGAAAGTACTCGTGCTGGAAAAGCACAATTTACCCGGTGGCTGTTCCACAAGCTTTGTCCGTGGAAACTATGAATTCGAAGCGACGCTTCACGAGCTGTGCCAGATGGGAGACGGAAAGGAGGGACGCCCGAAAGGTGCAGTCTATGAACTGCTGGAGGAACAATATGGATTAGGTGTAGACTGGGTTCCTGTTCATGAGGCGTTTGCTTCCGTTATCCCAGGACCGAACGGTTATGACGTCACGATGCCGGTCGGTGTGCAGGCATTCATCGATGAAATGGAGCGGCTGGTGCCAGGCAGCCGCGAATCCATGACGACTGTTATGGAGCTTGCACGCATGGTCGGTGATGGAGTTTCATGGCTTGCGGCTCATGATAATGAGCCTTCACCGCCTGCGAAGGTTGAAATGCTGTTGAAGTATTACGATCTGATGCGGGTCGTTCCGGTTTCTACCGAAGAAATGCTGACGCGAATCGGCGTACCGGAAAAGGCAAAAAGGATTTATGAATCCTATTGGACTTATGTTGCTGCAGATTCCACCAACATGAGCTTTGCTGTATATTCCTTTATGACGTACACCTATCTTACACAATTACCGTGGTTTGCCAGACACAGAAGCCATGAAATTGCCCTGGCGTTTGATAACCGGTTGAGGCAGCTTGGCGCAGATATCTGGTATAACACCAAAGTGGAGAAAATTGACGTACGAGAAAACAGTGTATGTGGTGTGGAATTGGAGAACGGTACTTACATCCCCTGTAAATGGGTGATTTCCAATCTGATGCCGACGGTTGTGTTTGATCGCATGGTAGACCATAGGGAGGTTCCGGAGCGCAGCCGGAAAATGACCAATGCACAAAAGCTTGCACAGGCAGCATTTGTCGTCTATCTCGGACTGGATGCGACAACAGAAGAGCTTGGTGTAAAAGGTTATGATACTTTCCTTCGGCATGATCCGAACAATCACAACCAGTATCTCTCCTGCGATAAAATTGAAACGCATAAAGACTTCAGTATTACGATTATTGACAATGCTCTTCCCGGTGCTGCCGGAGAGGGGCGTTGCACCATTCAGTTTTCAAAATTCTATACCGGGGATCCGTTTGCAAATGTAGCGGAAGCAGACTATTTCAAGGTAAAGGATCGGATTGCGAAGGAATGTGTTGATATTTACGAAGAAGTCACCGGCTGCAAAATTCGTGACCATATCGAAGAAATCGTTGTCGCATCTCCTGTAACCTGGGCAAGATATCTGGGCACACCCCGCGGGGATGTCTATGGATATGAGCCTGCCGGGTGGGACGGAATGTTCCCGAGAGTTCAGTCCGGCCATCATGAAGACTATACCATTCACGGGCTTCGATTTGCCGGAGGACACGGTACACAGATGGATGGCTATTCTCAGGCTTATCTGTCCGGAGCTGAACAGGCCCGTTATATGCTGGAAGAAATGAAGAAGGAGGGCAAATAAGATGGCAAAATATAATTATGACAAAAAAGTGCTGAAAGGCCTGACTCCGTTTCCGTTCCTTGGCGAAGTAAAGACAAGGACTGCTGCCATTGAAGCAGCCCCGGATACCATCGCAAATTCCATGTTCAACGCCAACATCCTTGCAGGTCGGCTGCACCCTTCCATTCAGCATTGCATCATTTCCAAAGTCATAGATCATGGAGATGCCAAGAGCTTTACACTTACACCCGACGCAGAAAAAGGAACCAAGGAGCTTGCTTATTTTCGTGCCAGCCAATATGTCTCGGTTTCTTTGAACATTGACGGCGCCCTTGTCAATAAGCCCTACACAATTCGCTCCAATCCGAAGGATGCATTGGGAACAGAGCACACCAGTTATATCCTGACTATCAAGCTGACCAATCCTTCTTATGCTTCCGGGTTTATTCTGAACACCTGGAAAGAAGGTGACAGGATTGACATCAGCGGACCTCTCGGAGATTTCTACTATCAGGAGCTTCGGGATGCGAAGCATGTTGTTGCCATTGCAGGGGGTTCCGGCATTACGCCATTTTATTCCATGGCAGCTGCTATTGTTGACGGGATAGAAGACTTTGATATGACGATTCTTTATGGAAGCCGTACTGCAGATGGTATCCTTCTGAAGGAAGAAATCGAAGAGCTTGCAGCGCGTTCTGATGGCCGTATAAAAGTGATTCATATCCTGTCCCATGAGGAAGCGGAAGGTTATGAACATGGATTTATCACCGCAGAGCTGATCAGGAAATATGCTCCGGAAGGCGATTATTCTGTCTTTATGTGCGGACCGAAAGCGATGTATAAATTTGAAGAAAACGAGATGAAAAAACTCGGCCTCCCGAAGCGCCGCTACCGGATGGAAATGTCCGGAGACTATTTGAAAGCTTCCGATAATGCCGATTTTCCTGCTGAACAGAAAGGCCGGGAATACAGCCTCACTGTTGATATCCGAGGTGAAAAGAAAACTGTGCCGTGCAAAGCGGAGGAATCTCTTCTCTGGGCGATGGAGAAAGCAGGGATCCGGGCGCCTTCCCATTGCCGCAGCGGCGAATGCGGGTGGTGCCATTCCAAGCTGATAAAGGGTAAGGTCTATATTCCCAAGGATGCTGATGGGAGACGTGCTGCCGATGAAAAATATGGCTGGATTCATCCCTGCGTCAGCTTTCCGCTCTCTGACATTGAACTCTGTGTGTATCCGACCGAATAACCGGCAGTAGAATAGCCTTACCGGAAAAAAGAATTCTCTGGCTTTCCTCTTGATTTTCGCCGATCTGTCCTGTATATTCATCGTCAGCATGGCAAGAATAGAGGAACGCTATGAAATCTGCAGCACATAAAACGGATTTTCTTTCCACCTCTGTCGGGGTTTTAACCGCGGCTATCACAGCCAATCTGCTGTGGGGCAGTGCCGCACCCTGTATCAAGCTCGGATACCGATACTTTGCGATTACCGGCGAGGACGTTATGAGTCAAATACTCTTCGCCGGGGTACGCTTTACACTGGCGGGTTTGCTGACAGTCCTCCTCGGCAGTCTGCTGCGCCGCCAAATTCTGTTACCGAAACGTGGTTCCGGAAGAATGATCTTTATGCTGGCCATGATGCAGACGGTTATTCAATATACCTTTTTCTATATCGGCCTCTCTCATGCCCCGAGCTTCAAGGGTTCCATTATTTCTCCCACAAGTACCTTTTTTGCCTTACTGATAGCCGCACTTGCTTTCCGCCAGGAAAAGCTCACAATGAAAAAGCTTCTCGGCTGTCTGATTGGCTTTGCAGGGGTGGTTGTGGTTAGCCTGAACGGCAGACTTGACGGGAATATGCATCTGAACGGCGAAGGCTTCCTTGTTATGGCTGCAGCTTCATATGGTTGCTCATCAGTGCTGATCAAACGCTACTCCACACGGGAGGATCCTGTCGTACTCAGCGGCTGGCAATTCATTGTCGGAGGTGTGCTGATGACAGTGGCAGCTCTGCTGGGCGGCGGAAGACTGGTTGCAGCGTCCAACCGGGCGTGGCCGCTGATGATATATCTGGGATTTCTTTCTGCTGTTGCCTATACGCTGTGGTCATTGCTGCTGCAGCGACACCCGGTTTCACGCATCATGGTTTTTTCTTTTCTGAATCCGGTGTTCGGGGTGCTTCTCTCGGCATTACTGCTGGATGAAGTGAAAGATCTGAACATATTTCGCTGTCTGATGGCCATGGGGTTGGTATGCTTTGGTGTGTGGATTGTAAACAGCCCGGAACGAGCAAGTAAAAAACCTGTCTGTGAAAACAGAAAACATTATTATTACAAAAACCCAAAAGCTTAGATACCAGTATGGTATACTATGGCTCAGAGACAGTGGTTTTAAAGAAAAAGGGGGATAATCATTATGAATGCTTCCTTAGCGCTGGAACTTTTTGGATACCTGGGATCTGTTCTGGTGCTTGTATCCATGCTTATGACCTCAGTGGTTCGGCTGCGTATCATCAATCTGATTGGCAGTGCCATCTTTGCAACGTATGCAATCCTGATCCGCTCCTATCCGACTGCTTTGCTCAACGGCTGCCTTGTGATCATCAACATTTACCATCTGTATCGCCTTCGTCATGCGACTGACAAATCCTATGAAATCCAGCCACTCAGTGCAGGGGAAGGATTTACTGACTGGTTTATTCACCAGTATCAGGAGGACATCAGGCGTTTCTTCCCGGCGGTAGATCCAGTACAGGCAAAGAATTCAGAGGGATTTGCGGTTTTCTATGATAATCAGGCTGCGGGGGTGTTGTTAGGAAAGAGAAATGACAGCAATTTTGAAATTCTGGTGGATTACACCACTCCGACCTTCCGTGACTGCTCTGTTGGTGAATATCTGTATGGGCAACTGTCAACTTACGGCATTACACAGCTTTTCTGCACGGAAAACAATCCCGAACATGTGCAATATATGGAGAAAATGGGCTTTACGCGACAGGAAAACCAGGTGTATATAAAACAGGTATAGATCTCTGTCTGTTAATCGCTTTTCCGATCATAGTAATCCAGGAGAATAAAAACGGCCATTTGGAAAACCGTTGAGGCTTTCCAAATGGCCGAATTGTCAGTGTGTGTAAAGAATCGGAAGAGAGACTCAGGCGGCCTTCTTACGGTTACGCAGGAAGTCAGTATAAACAGCAAGGAGAATAACGGCACCTTTGATGATATACTGCCAGTCGGAATTGACACCCATCAGATTCAGACCGTTGTTCAAGATGCCGATAATCAGAACGCCGATCAACGTTCCGCCCAATTTTCCGGAACCACCGGACATGGAAGTTCCGCCGACTACAACAGCTGCAATAGCGTCCATTTCAGCACCGTCACCAGAGGTGCAGGTTCCTGCATAAAGACGGGATGCGATGGTAATGCCGGCAAGGCCTGCCATAAGGCCGCTGAAACTGAACACAACAAACTTGACTTTCGCAGTGCTGATACCGGAGAACTTCGCCGCCGTATCACTGCCGCCGACCGCATAAATGTGCCGGCCGATGCGTGTTCGATTCAGGAAAAGTACTGCCACAACAAAAACAATAAACATCGTGATAACAGGCGTCGGGATACCACCAACATAGCCTGCACCAAGGAACTTCCAGGCATCTGTCATGCAGCGGATCGGTTTACCGCCGGAATAAACATAAGCAATTCCCTTTGCAATGTTCATGGATGCCAGGGTAACAATGAAGGGAGGAATCTTGGTTTTTGCGATTACAAGGCCGTTCAGCAGGCCGAAGATAACGCCCGAAAGGATAGCAATCAGAATACCGACAATTTCAGGCATCCCGTGCCACACGACGGCTGCGGCACCCAGCACACCGGACATGGCAATGATGGAACCGACAGACAGGTCGATACCTCCCAGAATTATGACCATGGTCATGCCGCAGGCCAGCATCAGGTTGGTAGAGCTCTGGCGAAGCACATTAAAAATGTTGTTTTTAGTCAGAAAAGTGGTGTGCGTTCTGGGGAAGAGATAGAGAAACAGGATCATTATTAACAACGCGGCAATAATGCCCAGATTATCCTTGAAATAACGCTTAATACCTTTGGTCATGCTGATTCTCCTTCTGCCGTTTCCAGGGTTGCAAGTTTCATGATCGCTTCCTGGCTTACGTTTTCATAGTCTATACAGCCGGTGATCCGGCCGTCGTACATTACATATACTCGGTCCGCCATGTTGATTATCTCCGGCAATTCCGAAGAGATCATAATGATGGACACGCCCTGTTTGGTGAGTTCGTTCATGATCTCATAGATTTCCGCTTTTGCGCCAACATCCACGCCGCGTGTGGGTTCATCCAGGATCAAGAGTTTCGGATTGGTGGCCAGCCATCGTCCGATCATGACCTTCTGCTGATTGCCGCCGGAAAGATTTGTTACTGTCTGTTCAAGAGAGGGAGTCTTGGTATGCATTTTGTCAATATATTCCTGGGTAATCTCTCTCTCACGGGCTGTGTTGACCATCAAATTACGGATAAACTCATGCAGAACCTCAATGGTAGAGTTAAAGCTGACCGACTGTACATGGTATAATCCCTCTACTTTACGGTTTTCCGGAACCAATGAGATACCGTACTTCATAGCATCCACGGGAGACTTGATCTTTAGTTCTTTCCCATCCATTATGATGGTGCCTTTGGAATCCCGGGTGAGGCCGAAAATGCACTGCATTGTTTCGCTGCGGCCTGCACCGACCAGGCCGGCAAAGCCGACGATTTCACCTTTTCGGACCTCAAAGGAAACATCGTTTACACGCTTCTGATGTTTCTTGCCGTCGTCTATATGTTCACATTTGAAAAAGACTTCTGTGTTTTTAACGTGATCGCGGGTATAGTACTGATCGAGCTTTCGGCCTACCATCATAGCAATCAGCTCGTCACGCGGTGTATCAGCTACCACACGGGTACCGACATAGGTTCCGTCTCGGAGAACTGTTACACGATCGCAAACCTCATTCAGTTCGCTCATCTTGTGGGAAATGTAAATAATGCCAACACCCTGACGGGCCAGGTTGCGCATAATATCGAAGAGCTGCAGTACTTCACGGTCAGAAATGGAAGAGGTAGGCTCATCCATGACCAGTATTTTGCAGTTAAATGAAATTGCTTTTACAATTTCAACCATTTGCTGCTGTGCAATAGAGAGATCAAAGATTTCGGATGCGGCATCGATTCCAAGATCGAAGCGATCAAGCATCTTCTGCGCCTCCGCAATCATTTTGCGGGTATCCACGCCGAATTTGCCCATAGGCTCACGCCCAAGGAAGATGTTTTCGGCAACAGTCATCCGGGGCACAAGAACAAGCTCCTGATGAATGATGGAAATGCCGTTGTCCCGGGCGTCATTGACACTGTTGATGACAACAGGTTTACCATCAATCACAATTTCGCCCTCTTCGGCAATGTAGATACCGCCCAGCACTTTAATCAGTGTAGATTTTCCCGCCCCGTTTTCTCCGAGCAAGGCATGAATTTCGCCAGCTTTCAGCTGAAATTCGACAGACTGTAAAGCTTTTACACCGGGGAAGGATTTGCAGATGTTTTTCATTTCGAGCAGATATTCGCTCACTTACGTATCACCACCGTTGAAAAATACATTCACGAAAGGGCTTTGCTCTCGTTGAGAACAAAGCCCTTTATTTGGATCATTCAACCTGAGCTTTGAAAAGGAAAACCCGTCAAAGGTGCAGGCATTCGTCAGGAAGCTGCTGTATTATTGCCAGCCGCCGTTGTTGTACTCTGCAATATTGTCAGAGTTGATCATGAAGGTCGGGATGGGGTAGCGAGCCTCGAGCTCTGCGCCATCTTTCCACTCATAGTACTTCTCAGCGATCGTCTTGCCGATGGAGATCGGGGACTGTGCGCCTGTGCCGGTTGCACGGCCTTCAGCAATCAGAGCCTTAACATCGGGGGAACCGTCAACACCATAGAGGAGAGCCTTGGAGCCGGCAGCATCGATTGCTGCTGCAGCGCCGAGAGCCGTCGGGTCATTGCCGCCGAAGATGCACACTGCATTGGGGTTAGCCGTCAGAGCGTCGGTTGCATTCTCATTGCCCAGCTGCTGGTTGCCCATAGAGTCGAGCTGAGTAACAACTGTGAATTCGGGGTGCTCTTTCAGAACATCGAGGAAGCCATCGGTACGGTCAACAACAGACTGCATTGTGGGGCTGTCCAGAACGATGACCTCACCGCCTTCCGGGCACTTCTCAACGAGGTCAACACCGCAGACATAACCGGCATTGTAGTTATCAGAACCAGCATAGGTTACAAGATAGCTCATGTCAGCAACTTCGGTATCAAAACCGAACATCGGGATGCCTGCTTCTTTTACCTTGTCGAGAGCAGCAATAATGCCGTCGCGGTCAACAGGGTTGACGAAGAGGACTTTGATGCCCTGAGAAATCAGGTCTTCAACCTGGGAGAGCTGCTTCTCATTGCTGTTCTGAGGATCCAGAGAGATGAGAGTATCACCGTGGGCCTCAACAACTTCACGGATAGCACCTTCCAGTGCTACAAAGAAGGGGTTGGTTCCGTCCATGCAGGTGTAACCGAGTTTGTCACCCTCTGCAAAGGCGGCGCAGCTCAGGGCCATAACCAGAGCAAGCGCGAGGACAAGTGCGAGAACTTTTTTCATGGGGTAAACCTCCTTTTATTTCTAACAGATTCTGGGATCTGCCAGTTTACTGTAGGGAATGCCCTTTCAGGCTGTTTATCATGAAAAGAATACCGAAAATCCTGCTTTTGAACTGTAATCATGTTAGCCTTATTCTGTCTTTTTGTCAATAGTTTTTTCTTGCAGAATGAGGGTAAAACAGGCCGCAATTGACAAAAGCAACGTATGCTGATATAGTTTTCAAACAGATTTTAAAAAATAAAAAAGATGGAGATTCTGAAAACGCGCTGCACCGGTTTTGGGTATAAAAGGATAAGACCAGAGGGGAGAATAACTGTGAAAAAACGACTGCTGTTATTGCTGATCTGCATAATGTTTCTGTTAAGCGGATGCCAGGCAGAAGCGGCTAAAAATGAAGAAATAACAACGTATCTTTTCGCAATGGACACTACAATGACAATACGTGTCTTTGGCGGGAATGATGCTCTCATGCAGTCCCTCCAGAAACGGGTAAATGAAATTGAGAATCAGGTTTCCGTCACAAGAGAATACAGCGATATCTATCGGCTGAATCATGAGGAAAGTATCACCGCGGGAGCGGATACCAGAATTATCCTGGACAGAGCCCTGGATATCTGCGGAGAGACAGAAGGTGCACTGGATGTCTCAATATATCCGGTCGTTCGGGAATGGGGGTTCACAACGGGAGAGTATCATGTCCCGAGCCCGGAGAAACTGGAAGAACTTCTTGCCGCTGTTGATTACAAAAAAGTGGAAGCTACTGAGGAAGGTTATCATATCCCAGACGGGATGGCTGTGGATCTCGGCAGTGTAACGAAGGGATATACAGGGGATGTTCTGGCAGGGATGATGCGTTCAGCAGGTGTAAAATCTGCAATCATGGATCTCGGCGGAAATATCCACACCGTCGGGAAAAAACAGAACGGAGCTTTCTGGCGTGTTGCAGTTCGTTCCCCAGAGGGAACGGGGCTGGTCGGGGTGTTGGAGGTTGCGGATGAAGCCGTAATCACCTCCGGCGGTTACGAGCGTTTCTTTGAGGATGAGGATGGCAACATCTGGTGGCATATTATCGATCCAAAAACCGGATATCCTGCGAAAAACGGGGTGATATCCATGACAATCGTAGGGGAAGAAGGGATACGCTGTGATGCACTTTCAACAGCTCTGTTTGTTATGGGGCCTGACAGAGCAGCTGAATTCTGGCGTACTCATAGAAATTTTGAAATGATCATGATCACGGAAGAGGACGAACTGTTTATTACACCTTCCCTGAATAAACGGTTTACTCCTGATACGTCAATGCCCTATCATGTAACGGTATTGAGTTGAAAAGAGGGACTGATAAAACAGAACGCCTGTTCTCTCATTGACGGGGAGAACAGGCGTTTTTGCAAGCCAGTATTATGGCTTGCTGCTTGTATTTCGGCGAAATCTTCTGAAATAAGTAATCCAGACACCGACGAGTAAACGGTCATACAGCAGCATTACTGCCACAAGCCCGGCAAAAAACAGAAGATTAACCCAAAGAAGCGGAGAAAAACTTTCCATGATATCGCCGATTTGAAATACGAAAAGAATCAGCGCATACATGGCACCGATCGCGGCAGAAAAAAGGAGCAGCTTTCCGGCAAATCGGAGGATCCGGGAAGGGATGATATCAAGAAAAGGTTTCAGAATGGGATACCACCCTAAAAACAGATAAAAGAAGGAAGCCTCTTTATCCACACCAACCAGCAGAGAGAGTGCAGATGTTACAGCCCAGACCATCCAGGCTTTTTCCTTTCCATGCTGATCCAGCACAGGAATCAGCAGAAAGGAAGCAATCAGCGGGGAGCAGTATGTCAGCACAGGGATCAGGCCGCCGGTGAGCATGATAACAGTTCCCAGGGCAGCCATCATGGCGCAGAAAGCGATAGGCTTGCTTGTGAGTTTTTGATCCTTTTTCCCCATTGAACGCTTTTCACCCCTCCTTTATGAAATGACAGGCAGATTATAATACATTCTTTACTTCTCGGCAAGAAGATCTGTTGCAGATTGACAATCAAATATACTTTGGGTAAAATCGAGTTTATGAAAATACTATATGCTGACAAAGATATATTGATATGTGTAAAACCGGTTGGAGCTCTTTCAACAGATGAACCCGGCGGAATGCCGGAGCTCCTTCGGGAAGTACTGCAAGAAGAAGCTGCCGAAGTACGCACGGTTCACCGGCTGGACAGAGTGGTCGGCGGGCTGATGGTGTTTGCCCGCTCTCAGGCAGCAGCGTCCTCTTTAAGTCGCCAGATCACAGATAAATCCTTCCGAAAAGAGTATCTTGCTGTGCTTCATGGGGTTCCGAAAGAAAAGGAGGGTCTGCTGGAAGATCTCCTGTTTCGTGACAGTACGGAAAATAAAACCTATGTGGTAAAGCGGATGCGCAAGGGCGTGCGGGAAGCGGCTCTGGAATATTCTGTGCTGGAAGAAAAGAAGGGGCTTTCTCTTGTTCGTATTCATCTCCTCACAGGACGGACCCATCAGATTCGTGCCCAGTTTTCCTCTCGTTCCATGCCTCTCGTGGGCGACAGAAAATACGGTGCGGCGGAAGACAACTGTGAAATAGCACTCTGGTCTTCACGGCTCTGTTTTAAGCATCCACTATCCGGAAAGGAAATGGATTTTTCTCTGGAGCCTCCCGGAGGGTTTCCGTGGTCGCTGTTTGGGTTTTCCGGGGATCCGGTTCCTTCTGTGAGAGATCACACTCCGTGTGAAGCCGTTCATGAACCGGAAAAGCTCTGCTCATATGCGGAGAAATGCGGCGGTTGCCAGCTGATGGGATTACCGTACAGGGAGCAGCTCCGGAAAAAACAGGAAAAGTTGAACGCTCTTTTGGGAGAGTTCGGTTCAGTTATGCCGATTGTGGGGATGGAAATGCCTTATCATTATCGCAACAAAAGCCAGGCAGCTTTTGGCATCGATGAAAAAGGAAAAATCATTTCAGGTACCTACCAGCAGGCCAGCCACAGAATTATTCCCGTAGAAAGCTGTCTGATTGAAGATCCCATAGCCGACGAGATTGTAGCGGATATACGTTCCATGATGCCGAAGTTTAAGATTACGGCGTATAATGAACGCAAAGAACAGGGATTTCTGAGGCATGTACTCGTCAAGCGTGGCTTTTCCACAGGGGAAGTAATGGTCGTTCTTGTTGCTTCACAGCCTGTATTTAAGACAGAAAAGCCATTTGTTAAAGCGCTTGTTGAAAAGCATCCGGAGATCAAAACGGTGATTCTGAATGTCAACAGTGCGTACACTTCTGTTGTTCTCGGCAGAAAAGAAAAAGTGCTTTATGGCCCAGGATATATTGAGGATATCCTGTGTTCCTGCCGCTTCAGAATCTCTGCAAAATCATTCTATCAGATAAACGCGGTGCAGACAGAAAAGCTTTACTCCATCGCAATAGACTTTGCCAACCTCACAGGGAAGGAAAGGGTCCTGGACGCTTATTGCGGCACAGGGACAATAGGCATTGTCGCAGCGACTAAATGTGCTTCTGTAACAGGAGTTGAAATCAATAAAGATGCAGTCCGTGATGCCATTATTAATGCCAGAACCAACAACAGGAAAAACTGCTGGTTTATCTGCGGTGATGCAGGGGAATATATGGAAAATATGGCAGAAGCACATGAGAAATGTGATGTTGTTTTTATGGATCCTCCGCGTTCCTGCAGTGATGAAAAGTTCCTTTCTTCCCTGATCAAAATGAGCCCGAAAAGGGTCGTCTATATTTCGTGTGGACCGGATTCTCTTGCGCGCGATCTGAAGATTCTCACCTCAGGAGGCTATACAGTTCAAAAAATCCAGCCTGTTGATATGTTCCCCCACACAGAGCATGTGGAGACTGTATGTTTATTGTCCAAACTTTCTGAGGCGAAGCATCATATCAGCGTTCAGGTGGATATGGACGAGCTGGATCTAACCGCCGCCGAGAGTAAGGCTACATATGAAGAGATCCAGGAGTGGGTGCAGGAAAAGTACGGTTTCCATGTGACACACCTAAATATCGCGAAAACCAAGCGGAAGTGTGGAATCATAGAGCGGCAGAACTATAATCTGCCGAAGAGTGAAAACAGCAGGTCGCCGGAAACTCCAAAGGAGAAGGAAGAAGCGATCATTGATGCTTTCTTGCATTTTAAGATGATGTGAATTCAAAAGTAACGCCTCTGGGCCGATAGGGTCCGGGGGCGTTATGGTAAGAATGAACTGTTAGTTATTATGTAGGGAATTGACAAGTGACCTTTCGTTTACTATAATAGGTGAACGAAAGGTCACTTAGCTTTTACTAGAGGTTGTTATGGCGAACGACACGAAAGAGAGAATCCTGGCTGCGGCATTGGAGCTGTTTTCAAAAAACGGCTATGCGGGGACAAACATCCGTGAACTGAGCGCATCGCTCGGGCTTGTGAAGTCCGGGGTCTATAAACACTATGAGAGCAAGGAGGCGATCTGGAACGCGTTGCTAGACCAGATGATTGCTTATTATGCAGATCATTTCGGGTCCGCAGACCATATGCCGCCCGTGCCGGATTCGCTGGAGGCGTTGACCCGACTGACCATGCAGATGGTGAACATCACCGTTCATGATGAGAAGATCATCATGACGCGCAAGGTGCTGACGCTTGAGCAGTTCCGGGATGACCGCGCGCGGGAATTGGCGACGAAGCATTTCCTGACCGGGCTTACGGAGATATTCACGCACATCTTTGCCGGGATGATGGACAAGGGCCTGATCCTCCGTGATGACCCCGCCATGCTGGCCTTTGCCTATACCACGCC
>JAGCAN010000126.1 GCA_017652685.1 Oscillospiraceae bacterium | reverse complement strand
TCCCGACCGCAGAACCGACGCCACAGCCTTTTGCCGACGGATTTGACCTGCTGGGAAGGCACTATCCTGTTGATGCAGAGGAGTTTGACCTGTCCGGAATTTCTTCAGAATCGGACATTGAAGCTTTCTGTCTGGCAGCACCTTATGCAGTGAACCTGAAAAACGTGGTTTTAGGCGATGTAAACCATACTCCTGTCGGTTGGAATGTGATTATAAAGCTACAGAACGCGGCGCCGAATGTACATTTTGCTTACAGCTTCAGCCTCTACGGGGAACCCATGACGCTGGACACGGAATATATCGATCTTCGAAAGATCCGGGTAGACGACAACGGTGCGGCTGTAATGGCTGCCCTGCCCTGTATGAAGCACTGCACGACACTTGACATGGACCAGAGCGGCGTGGATAACGAGCACATGGCGATGATTCGTGACGCCTTCCCCCAGATTAAGGTGGTGTGGAGAGTATGGTTCAGCACACTCGATTACAGCTGCCGGACAGATGCAAAAACGATTCTCTGTTCTCTCGCCGGTGATGCGGGGTTGTCTGATGAGGAAAGCTGCCGCCCCCTGACCTATTGCACAGAGGTTGTGAACCTCGATGTAGGGCACAACAATAACATGAGAACACTGAGTTTTCTGAAATACATGCCAAACCTTGAGATTTTCATCACGTATAATAATTATCTCAGGGATGTGGATGACTTGGCATACTGCAAAAAGCTGCGCTATGTTGAACTGTTCGGCAGTTCTATGTACAACATCAACTCTATTGCGGAACTGAACGAACTGACAGATCTCCAGATCGGCGGCTGTTATAACCTGAATGATATCTCCCCGATTATACCGGCTGACCGTGTGCCTAAAATCAGGCGGCTTTGGCTGAGCCCCGGGCAGATCCCGCAGGAACAGATCGACGCCTTTCAGCAGAATCATCCCAACTGCGAAATCAATGACACTGATGACTCGGTGGGGTACTACTGGCGATGTATTGACCCGATCCACACCTTCAACACAGAAGAAAACAGAACCCCTGCCTATCGGGAGATAGTCAACATCTTCCATTATGGTGCTGACAACAATTCAAACTATAGTTTTTCTAAAAATGACCCATATTACACAACTCCACACGGAGAGCCTGTTGTAGGGGAACAGGTAAGCTGGTTTTATGGCTGAGTCAGGGAGTAGATAAGAGAGGATATGAAGAATTCAGGATACAGATGGATTGTTATCTGGGCTGTGGCACTGATGTGCACGGCCCTTTTTGCCTTGCCTGCAAATGCGGAAACTTTTATTCTGTGCGGGCAGGAGGTTCAGGAAAAGGCATCGCGTCTGGATCTGACAGGAATTTCTGACGGTGCAGAAGTAGATGCATTTGTTAAAGCCGCGCCTAAACTGACACGGCTGAGAACGGTAGAGCTCGGCGATGACAGCGTCACCTCGTTATCCTGGGAAGCACTTGCGCGTATGATGGATGCCGCTCCAAAAGCCAGGTTTTATTACACCTTCCGTCTCTACGGTGTCCCGATGACACTGGACGAGGATTATATTGATCTGAGGAGGATTTCCATCAAAGATAACGGGGACACTCTTGTTGCCGCTTTGCCGTGCCTGAAACAAGCGCGCTTCCTGGATCTGGACACGTGTGATCTGCCGGAAGAGCGGATCCTGGAAATCCGGGAGATGTTTCCGGAGATCAGGGTGATCTGGAGGGTCAGCTTCAGCACCGGCTACAGCGTACGCACAGACGTAAAAACCATTCTCGCGTCGTATGTGGGTGATTTCGGACTGACAGATGATGAAAGCTGCAAGCCGCTCACATATTGTGTTGATGTTGTAAACCTCGATCTCGGCCACAACAACATCATGACCACAGTGGATTTTGTACGATATATGCCGAATCTGGAAGTGCTGATTATTGCGAAGGATGACGTCAAGGATATCAGCGCTCTGGCAGAATGCAAAAAGCTTCGTTACCTTGAGCTGTATATGAACCCGCGTATTGAAGATCTCTCACCCCTTGCGGGATTGACGGAATTGCGTGATCTGGAAATCGGCCTCCTGCCGAATGTAACTGATCTCTCCCCGATCTACGGCCTTGAGCTTGACCGACTGTGGATCGGAACAGAAACCGGTATTCCGCCGGAACAGGTTGAAGAATATTCCCGCCGACATCCGAACTGCGTGATCAACCTGACAGATGATGAGATCGACAGCACCTGGCGTTATCAGGAGACGCATGGATATGCTGCCCCCGCCGTGCTGTGGCCGCAGTATCAGGAAATCCGCAACATTTTTCGTTACGGCAGTGACACGAGCTGGAGTTTTGCCGGGAACGACCCGTATTTCTACATGGGGCCGGGAATGATCCCCCACGAGGAACATGTTCAGGTGGAAAAAGTATCCTCTATTCGAGATATTGAAGTGTCCGAAGAGGATGACTTTCTGGATCTTACAGGGATAACTTCCGCTGACATCCCGTATGCGCTGGAGCTTTTTGACCAGCTCCCTCTTCTGGATACCGTTGATTTGGGAAGCGATACTCTCTCCGAGCTGACCTGGGATAACATCCATACCCTACAGCTTGCTGCCCCGGAGGCAGAATTCCTGTATTCCTTTGTGCTTTACGGAAAGTCGTTTTCTCTCTCCGACGAAACGATGGATTTGAGGCGTATTACGATTGACGATAACGGCCAGCTTGTAAGACAGGTCATTAGCTGTATGCCGAATTTGCGATATCTGGATATGGATTCCTGCGGTGTGGATGACATTCATATGGCGCAGATTCGCGATGACTTTCCTTTCGTCAAGGTCGTGTGGAGAGTATGGTTCGGCTCCAACTATACGGTACGTACTGATGTCACAAAAATTCTTGCTTCCATGCCGAGTGTGGGCGGAAATCTTCTCGTTTCGAATACAGGTGCGTTGAAATACTGCACAGAGGTAAAGTATCTCGATGTTGGCCACAATGAAGAGTTGTGCGACATCTCCTTTGCCGCATATATGCCTGATCTGGAAGTGGCAATTTTTGCCATGCTCAACTTCACTGATCTTACGCCGTTGATGAACTGCACAAAACTGGAATATCTGGAAATTCAGACGAATAAAATCACGGATCTCTCTCCTCTGCAGAATCTCACCGGATTGCATCATCTGAACCTCGGTTATAACAAAGACATCAGCGACCTCTCTCCACTCTATGGCTTAACAAATCTTGAGCGGCTGTGGATCGGTAAATTCACTTCCATCCCGGAAGAGCAGGTGGAAGAAATGCAAAGGCGTGTTCCCAACTGCGTGATTGATACGGAGGCGACAGACCCGCATGCCGGCTGGCGCTACGGCAATGAGCGCTATGATCTGCTGGTACAGCAGTTCGGTTATGACACACAGGATTATGCCTTCCCATGGAAGGATCCCCTGTTTTACTATTAAACTAAAATCTTGCATTCCCGAGTTACAGCGCGTATAATATCCGCAGATTTTTATGAGGAGGCTCAGCTATGGCAGACAATCTCAGACCTGAATCCCTGCAGCGCATCACCACACCCGAACTGGCAAAAGATTTCATTGATGAGCAGATTGCCGCTCTGCGCAATCAGATTGGTGGAAAGAAAGTTCTTCTTGCTCTCTCCGGCGGCGTTGACTCTTCCGTTGTCGCTGCTCTGCTGATCAAGGCAATCGGTGAACAGCTTATCTGTGTACATGTCAACCACGGGCTGCTCCGCAAGGGTGAGCCGGAGCAGGTCATACAGGTATTTAAAAATCAACTCGGTGCTAATTTGATTTACGTCGATGCGGTAGACCGTTTTCTGAATAAGCTGGTAGGGGTCAGCGATCCGGAACAGAAGCGTAAGATTATCGGCAAAGAGTTTATTGATGTGTTTGCGGAAGAAGCCCGTAAACTCGATGGGATTGAATTCCTCGCACAGGGAACCATCTATCCCGACATTCTGGAGAGTGTCGGAGTAAAAGCTCATCACAATGTCGGCGGATTGCCGGCAGATCTCCGCTTTGAGCTTGTTGAGCCGGTTAAGTTCCTGTACAAAGATGAGGTCCGCATTGTCGGGCTTGCCCTTGGCCTGCCTGAAAGCATGGTTTTCCGCCAGCCCTTCCCGGGTCCCGGCCTTGGCGTGCGCTGCGTTGGTGCCATCACACGTGACCGCCTTGAAGCTGTCCGCGAGAGCGATGCCATTCTCCGTGAAGAGTTCGCTGCCGCCGGATTGGAGGGTATCGTATGGCAGTACTTCACAGTTGTGCCTCCCTTCACTTCCACCGGCATCAAAAACGGCAAACGCACGGATGACTGGATGGTAATCATCCGCGCAGTCAACAGCATTGACGCCACTTCCGCGACAATTGAAGAGCTCCCTTATCCGCTGCTTTACAAAATCCGCGACAGGATCCTTTCAGAAGTTGCCGGTGTAAACCGCGTGCTCTACGACCTCAGCCCGAAACCGATCGCCACGATTGAGTACGAATAATAAACCAACTAAAAAAATCGACAGGTCCTCTTTTCGGGC
>JAGCAN010000125.1 GCA_017652685.1 Oscillospiraceae bacterium | reverse complement strand
TTGCCGAAGATCGGAAGTAGGATCAAAGCGGCGAGATTGTCACATGCCATGATGATGCCGACCAGCCACTGCACATTGAGAATCTTTTCCGGTTCACCGGCTTTCAGTTCGGCGGAAGAAATACCGTACATCCGTCTGGCGAAAATATCTGTGAGAAAGGTGGGGCACCAGGAGTCATATACCTGCCAAAGAAGAAGGATACCGAAAAAGGCGAAACCGATCAGGAACGTTCGCTTATAATTCAACTTCAGATTCATTCGTTTGTATTTCTCCCTTTCTCATGATAAATTTTAATGTCTTCTTCCACCATATCATCGTCGACCCGAGGCTTCGGATGTGTACGGGGATAGATTTTCAGCACATATACCACGATGAAGAGCACGAGCACAAAAGCGACAACCAGGCATACGATTTTCACATTACGCGTCTTCCCGATCATGAGATAGGCAAAAATACCGAGCATAATCGAAATCGCGTACATCACAGTGACAGCCTGACTCTGTGAAAGCCCCATTGCCAGCAGCCTGTGATGAAAGTGCCCTTTATCCGCATGAAACGGGCTCTGACCCTTCAAAATTCTGCGAATAAAAGCAAAAGCTGTGTCGGCAAGAGGAACTGCCATGGCGAGAAAAGGGATCAACATCGTGACAAGGGCATGCATCTTAAAGATGCCCATCACGGAAATCGTCGAAAGGAGAAAACCAAGCATCTGAGAACCGACGTCACCCATAAAGATCCTGGCTGGATTCCGGTTATATGGCAGAAAGCCGACACACGCACCGATCACACAAACCAGAATTACGGAGACATTGATGTTGATGTCTTCCACGATGATGGAAATAATAAAGAGGGTAGTAGCGCTGATGGCAGACATTCCCACAGCCAACCCATCAAGACCATCAATGAGATTGATGGCATTGGTACATCCGACAATCCAGACCACCGTCACGAGAATGGAAATCGGCTGGCTGAGGTAGAACATTTCTTCATCAGCCATGAAGTTCGTAATTCCGTCAACCACGACGCCGCAGGCCACACAAACGATGGCCGCCCCGATCTGAACGGTAAGTTTGATCCGAGGGCTCAGATTGTATACATCATCAAATCCGCCCATCACGGCAATAATGCCACTCCCGATCAGAATACCTTTGACCTGATCGGTCAGTTCGACAAATAAAAGGGCTGAAAAGATGAATCCGCAGAAAATTGCAATGCCGCCCATGCGGGGGATCGGGACCTTGTTGATGCGGCGGGCATTTGGCATATCGATAGCCCCAACGCTTTCAGCAAAACGCTTGACTGACGGAACCATGAAATAGGAAACTGCAAACGCAGAGAAAAGCGCAAGGGCAATTCTCAACGGATGAGCGAGTACAGAAAACATTTCTTCCTCCGTGGACAGCCGTCAGAACGGCTTCTCAACAAATCCTATTCTCTTTGCCACTTTTCGAAGGGTGCGCCGTGCTGTATACTGGGCACGGGTCGCGCCTTCTGTATAAATATCCTTCAGATAAGCCTTGTCTGCAAGGAGACGCTCTGTCTCCTCACGAATCGGGCGAAGCGCTTCAATGACCGCGTCACCGACGGCAGGCTTGAAAGCCCCGTAACCTTTTCCTTCAAATTCAGCTTCGATTTCCTCGTAGGTCTTGCCGGTGACAGAAGAGTAGATATTCATCAGATTGGCGACACCGGGCTTTTCTTCCGGTGCATAACGGATGCAGCGCTCTGTATCGGAATCCGTAATGGCGCGCTTGAATTTTCGGGCGATTTCATCCGGAGAGTCCATAATAAATACACATCCTGCCGGATCGCTTTTGCTCATTTTGGAAGTCGGATTTGACAGACACATAATCCTTGCACCGACTTTCGGGATATATGGTTCAGGCACCACAAAAGTGTCGCCGTAGATATTGTTAAAGCGGATAGCAATATCTCTTGTAAGCTCCACGTGCTGCTTCTGGTCAGCTCCGACAGGAACGAAATGAGCTCCGTAGAGCAGAATGTCCGCAGCCATCAGTGTGGGATAGGTAAAAAGCCCGCCATTGATATTCTCGGCATTCTTGGCACTTTTATCTTTGAACTGCGTCATGCGGCTCAGTTCCCCGAACATCGTATAGCAATTTAAAATCCAGCCGAGTTCTGCATGTTCATGGACATGGCTCTGAATGAAAAGCGTGTTTTTCTGTGGGTCAAGGCCGCAGGCTATATACTGTGCGAGCTGCAGCACGGAACGACGGCGAAGCTCTGCCGGGTTCTGGCGCACGGTAATGCTGTGCTCATCCACTATGCAGTAATAGCACTGATATTCGTCAGATAGGGCAACCCAGTTCTTCATGGCGCCGAGGTAGCTGCCGAGATGAAGATCCCCCGAGGGCTGGATGCCGGAGACCATAACTTTTTTTGATTCATTCTGGTTTTCCATTTGCGGTACCTTCTTCATGAATTTTTGCGGAGTTAACAGGGATTACTCGTAATTCCATATTCTATCAGAAGAACTTCGACTTGACAACAGCTAAATTAATTCTTATTATATATAAGTTATGTTATAGTGAATGGAGAAGTACAGAATGAAAGACATGACATGGTACGAAGCAAATGAAAAGAAAATTCCTGTAGGTGAAGTGCGCACAAGATTTGCCCCTTCTCCAACAGGTTATATGCACGTGGGCAACCTGCGCACGGCGCTGTATACTTACCTGATTGCCCGGCATGCCGGAGGGAAGTTTATTCTCCGCATTGAAGATACCGACCGCGGCCGGTTGATTGAAGGTGCAACGGATGTCATTTACCGCACGATGGAAGAATGCCACCTTGAACACGATGAAGGCCCGGATGTCGGCGGCCCCGTGGCACCGTATGTGCAGAGCGAGCGTATGGCAATGTATAAGGAGTACGCAGAGCTTCTCGTGGAGAAGGGTTGCGCCTATCGCTGCTTCTGTGAGAAAGCTGAAAGTGAAGAAGACTCCGGTGAGTTTGACCGGGCTGACGATCCATGCCGGACGCTTTCCCGTGAAGAGTCTGACGCCCGTGCTGCAGAAGGGAAGCCCTATGTAATCCGCCAGAGAATTCCACATGAAGGGACTACGACCTTCCATGATGAAATATTCGGCGATATCACCGTGGAAAACAAGACGCTCGATGATCAGGTGCTGATTAAGCGGGACGGAATGCCGACCTATAATTTTGCAAACGTTGTGGATGACCATCTGATGGGGATCACGCACGTGGTGCGCGGGAGTGAATATCTCTCATCAGCGCCGAAGTATAATCTGCTTTATGAGGGATTTGGCTGGGAGATTCCCCGCTATGTCCACTGTTCTCCGGTGATGCGGGATGCACATAACAAGATGTCCAAGCGCCATGGTGATCCCTCCTATGAAGATCTGATTGCACAGGGCTATCTGACGGATGCTGTCATCAATTATGTGGCGCTTCTCGGCTGGAGCCCGGGAGGAGAACGGGAGATCTATTCGCTGGACGAGCTGAAAGAGATTTTTGACCTGAAGGGAATCTCCAAATCTCCTGCTATCTTTGATCTTGAAAAGCTGAAGTATTTCAACGCAGAGTATATCCGTTCCATGTCTCCGGAGAAGTTTGCCGAAGTCGCAGAGCCGTTCATCCGGCAGGCTGTGAAGAACCCGGCCATTGACCCTGCCGCAATTGCTGCTCTCCTGCAGCAGCGCACAGAGATCCTTACCGATATTCCTGCCAAGCTTGACTTTTTTGATGAGCTGCCGGAATACGATGCATCACTCTTCGTCCATCAGAAGAGCAAGAGCACCGTGGAATCTGCCAAAACGGTTCTGACGGATATCCTTCCGATGCTGGAAGGGCTGCCGGAGTGGAAAGATGAGGAAATCCTTGCCGCTATGACGGAGCTGACAGAGCGCATGGGCGTGAAAAAATCCGTAGTGATGTGGCCGATAAGGATTGCAGCTGCCGGCAAGGCTGTTACGCCAGGTGGAGCAGTGGAAATCTGCAGAATTCTCGGCAGAGAAGAAACACTGCGCAGGCTGCAGATCGGCCTGGATAAGCTTGCCTGATATGTCGAAAATCCGCTTTGAAAACGCCGATCAGATCCGGCATGCCTATATTGTTGTCTCACCTTCCGCGGAGAACGGCTGGCAGGAAGCGCTGCGTATAGCACAGGCTGCGGTGTGTCAGGGGCCGGCTCCTCTTCCCTGTGGGAGATGCAATGCATGCCGAAAGGTTATGGCCGGAACACATCCGGATATTTCCGTAATCGAGAGACTGACGAATGATGCCGGGAAAAAGAAGCGGGAAGTTGTTGTAGACCAGGTAAGAGAAGCTGCTGCCGATGCAGCGATCCTCCCGAACGAAGCACCGAGAAAGGTCTATCTCTTCAAGGAAGCGGAATATATGAATCCGGAGGCGCAGAATGCTGCGCTGAAGTTCCTGGAAGAGCCACCGAATGGGGCAGTGCTTGTGCTGTGCGTGGCCAATCCCGGGCGCCTTCTGCCGACGGTTCGGTCACGCTGTGTGGAAGTAACCGTAACGGCAGAGACCGAAGCGGAAAACGGTGCCATGGCTGCGCTTGCCGACGAATATCTGAAGAGAGTAGCATCACGTGACAGATTTTCGCTTTGGCAGTTTTGTGAAGAAAACAACGCGATTTCTTTTCAGGAGATGACAGAGTTTTGCCTTTGCGCCGAGCAGCGTGTTACTGAGGCGCTTTGTTCCCGGGCTGATTCGATGGGCATGGATACGCAACAACTGCACA
>JAGCAN010000015.1 GCA_017652685.1 Oscillospiraceae bacterium | reverse complement strand
CTTGTCGATCGCTTCGAGCTTTTCAATGGCCTTCGCGCGGGTCTCATCCGTGAAGAAATCCGCTTCGGAGAGAATGCCGTGATAGGCATCCAGAATCTCATCTACCACGGCGGAGATGCGGTCCTTGTCTTCCTGCTTCAGGAAAGTTGCCGTGTAAAGCTGTGCCACCGGCCAGGTAAGCGTCTGCGAGACGGCACTTGAAAAGACGGTTTCGTCAGGCAGGATTCCCGTTGCGCCGCTGATTGCGTTGTCGCACTCCACGCTCCACTCATAGCATTCCCGATCCAGAGTTCCGGCCTGCGAGAGCGCAGCGCCTACAATGATCATATCCCGGATCAGAGGGAGGTTCTCCTCTGTGCAGAGCTCATTCATCTTTTCCAGATAGGCAGGATTCATCACAATGTAGTCCTCTGCAGCCGGGAACCCTTCAACCTGCTCTAAAACCGCAAGGATGGGCAGCTTTCCCTGGGCCGCTTCAAGCTCTTCTCTGGAAAACACATTATAGATGCGGCCAAAATAGTCCGGCCTCTGCTGCTCTTCACTGGTATAGATGGCGTCAGCCGTCATGGTTTCAAAGGCAAAAGTGTTTTCGATCTTCTGTGTGGCCTCCTCTTCGGAATAGCCGAGCTTGAGGAGCATTTTTTCTGCCAGGTCTGTATAAGCCTCTTTCTTCAATTCGCCGTAAGGGGTGAGCTCACGGTATTCCGCACTGTCTTCCAGGATCAGACCGGCATCTGTAACGGCGAGTACATATCTGTTTGAATCAATCAGATCCTGCATCGAACTGGCGAGCCAGAGAGCACCGATCTGTTTTTCGATCGGGGTTTCCACAAAATAAGCCATGAGCTCATCAATGGAAGAGATTGCCTCTACTACGTCAATCCTCTCCTTGAGCGGAGCTACTCCGAGGGCATTCCGGCTGTCCCAGTCCATCATCAGCCAGAACAGATCGTAGGCGAGCTTAGCGTCATGGGAATCCGGCGCCTGGCCGAGGAACATGTTCTTCAGATCCTCCGCCTGAAGCTGCACCAAATCCATGACAGTACCGCCATAGGAATAGCCCTCCGGGATCTCCATCTCAAGGATCTTGTCCTTGTTGACATAGAGGGCAAAGTTGTCCTTCAGTTCTGCGGGCATATCGGGGGTTACAACCCCGTCCAGGTCGATATCCGGCCAGGGGGTACCGGTGGTGTAGTCCGGCGTCGCCGTAACATCTTCAGCAAATGCGAAACTCCCCAGAGAAAGAAGCATCGACACTGCCAGCATAATTCCAATCAATTTTTTCATACAGTTTCTCCTTTACTTATGCTTATCCCGAACAAGCAGGGATGTTAATTATAGCACAAATTGTCGGAATTTACCAGTACTCACAGAAAGAAAAGCACCCTGTCCTGCATCACATCGTATCCATCAGGGACGGTTTTATCCGGCTGACCATCATGAGCAGAGGCTGCATCACCGTAGAATGGTGACGCAGCCTCTGCTTTATTCTTTCTTGCTGATTAACTAAAAACCAATTCTTTATAAAGTGGGCCAGAGGCGGGTCAGGCAAGGCCGTTAGCGAGGAAGTGATCGCTGTGCATCTTCATGGAAACAGGCATGCCGGCCATGTAGAAGGCACTGTTGTGGGCACCGTCACGCAGCTCCCAGATCACGTTTGCGTCAATGCTCTCCAGGTACTCCCCAGCGCGGCGGGTATTCTCGGGATTGACCATCTGATCGGAGAGGCCGCAGTCGAGGTAGAAATCATACTTCGGCAGATCATCGGAGGCGATATTTACCATGCATGGGGTAATATCCTCAGGCACGGCACCCATATGGCTGGCGAAGGATGTGAAGATTTCGGGATGTGTTACACCGACTTTGAACACACCGCCGCCACCCATGGAGATACCGCTGATCCCGCGGAATTCAGGCTGCGGAAGGGTACGGTAATTGCCGTCGATCTCTTCGATCATATCAATATAGATATGGCTTGCCCAGGGGCCTGCATTATCGCCAATGCTGCCGCCTTCGGGAACGGGAGTATCCTCGTACATGCTGTTTTTACCGGAGTTCGGCATAACAACGATCATCTCAGCGATGTCTTCAGCGGCAATCCACGCATTCATTCTGTCTTCCAGGTGGTCTACATTCACAAAGGAGTCACCGGTGGAGTTGATGCCGTGGAGCAGATAAACAACAGGATACTGCCTGGAAACATCTTCATAATAGGACGGCGGGAGATAGATGCTGTACTGCAGCTCTTTGCCGTTCATCTCCTCGAGATGAGAGATATAACTGACCTTGTAGCAGTGGCTCATATTCCCCTGCTCGAGGCCGGTCTCTGGATCAAAATATTCGATCATCTCGGGGATGTCGGAGACAGCGACGACCTCTCCATCCTTTTCGCAGGTCACGGTGCGGGAGGCATAATAGACAGGACGGTCTTTATAGAGATAGAAGGCACCGTTCTCATCCAGAACGGTAACTGTGTCACAGGCGTCGAAGAGCGCTTTCAGCTGCTGTGTCTTCTCGTCTTTATTCAGCTCGTTTTCATTATAGGTTTCGGAAAGGGTGGCTGCGAAGGCGTCGGCATCCTTTGCTTCGAGCGCGGCCTTCTGCGCAGCGACGGTTGCAGCAAAGGCAGCGGAATCGGGCAGGAGATCAATCGGAAGATCCTTCAGGTAGTTGACGCAGTTCTTTGTGGCGACAAGGGCAAGTGTGCGATCGTAGAAGCCGCCGAAGGAGTTGTTATTGTAGATGCGGATGCAGAGGTCGTTCTCCCCTTCGTGGAAAAACTCAGCCGGGACAACATACTCACGGGAAACCTCCCAGTAGGACTTTTCGAAGCTGAATTCACCGTGGTTGACGAAGCCGCCGTCAGCAGGAACAGCAGCGGGATCTGCCTTCACACCATCAGCATCGATAAAACCACTGGCTGCAACGGGAACACCGTTGACATAGACAACATCGAGGTCATCGATCACACCGAGAAGCAGGGTGACAGTTTCTTCTGTAAGGAAGCTGGCAGGAACCGTGACGGTTTTGCAGAACCAGGCCTCACTCCAGTTGGGAAAGAGCTCGGCTTCCATGAGCTGGGTACGGTCATTTTCCGCAGGTGTCTCACCGCGGTACATCTGCAGGAGGCCGCCGGTGGAATAGTCCGCTGCAGGAGCAGCAACAGATTCCCAGGCAGAATAAACTTCTGCTGTCGGGACTGCGGCTGCTTCCGCATCCTCCCAGGTGACTTCGCACATGTCATATGGCATGTACTGATACATATTGCTGTACTTACGATAGACTTTAAAATTCCAGTCACCGCTGAGATCGATAAACTGAGAGGCATAATCATCATCGGAAACATCTTCAGCGAAGGACACAGGAAGGAAGGAAAAGACCATGCAGAGGGCAAGCGCCCAAACGATGAGTAATTTACAGAACTTCATTTTTTCTCCTTTTCTTTATTTACTTTATAGAGATGGATAGTCGCTTCGTGATTGGTGATAAAACGGCGAGGAAAAGAACGTTGCAGGATTCAAGTGCATCCCAGCGCTCGCGAATACAACATGATGCTTTGAATTCAGTGCTCCGTCGCGAGCAAAGTTGGGTTGGGGTGTCTTCAGAAAGTTCAATACGCAGTTGCGAACTATTAGAAGAAGATTTAAGGTTAGTAAAAATGGATTAATGCTATAAAATAATGCACCGAATAAATGGGTTTTTACGATAATGATAATGCTCAGAGATCTACAATATAGGCTTCCCTCCTTTATTATTTAACACTATTAATTAATTTGATCCAATAAAATCTGTTATTATTATATCTTATAGGATGAGTTCTGTAAAGAGTTTTTCCTAACTGTTTGGTCAGTTCATAATCAATGCGAAGCCTCCATCACACGAAGGGAACAAAGACATTTGATTGTATTGCTCCGTCGCGAAAAACAAGGTCAGGAGCGGATGGTTATACCCTTTTTCTGCTTTCTGTTACAGATGTCTGCACAGCATCAAAAATCCCCTCAGGAGAAATCCCGAGGGGATGAATTTTATGTGCCGAGGTACGCTTTTTTGACGTCCTCATTGACGAGTAGCTCTTTGCCGGGACCGGACATTGTGATTTTGCCGGTTTCGAGAACATAAGCAAAGTCTGCCGTCTTCAGGGCCATGTTTGCATTCTGCTCGATGAGGAGAACCGTAACACCCTGTTTGTTGATCTCACGGATGATATCAAAGATGCCTTTGACGATGATCGGTGCGAGACCGAGGGACGGCTCGTCCATCATGATCATTTTCGGGCGGCTCATCAGGGCACGGCCGACTGCAAGCATCTGCTGCTCTCCGCCAGAGAGCGTGCCTCCCGCCTGCCAGGAGCGTTCCTTGAGACGCGGAAAGAGGTCATAAACCCACTGGAGGTCACCGGAGATATCGTCATTGCGGAGATAGGCGCCCATTTTGAGATTTTCGACAACGGAGAGGTCCGGGAAAATTCTTCTCCCTTCCGGGACAAGAGTAACACCCTTTTTTACGATGGAGGTAGGATCCAGACCGGTGATATCATCCCCGCGGAAAACGATTTTGCCGGAAACCGGCTTTACCAACCCGGCAATTGTGCGGAGCGTTGAGCTTTTGCCCGCACCGTTGGAGCCGATGAGCGTAATGATGCTCCCCTCCGGGACTTCAAAGCTGATGCCTTTGACCGCTTCAATGCCGCCGTAATTGACCTTCAGGTCCTGAATGGTAAGAATGGGTTCACTCATCGTCTGCTACCCCCAGATATGCCTCGATTACTTTCGGGTTTGCCTGAATTTCGGCAGGAGTGCCCTGGGCGATCAGCTTGCCGAAATCAATGACATAGATTCTGTCAGAGAACTTCATAACAAGATCCATATGGTGCTCAATCATCAGAATGGTCAGGTTATGCCTGTCCTTGATGTCCACGATGAAGCGGCCGAGATCTTCGGTTTCCTGCGGGTTCATGCCTGCGGCAGGCTCATCGAGCAGGAGAAGCTTCGGCTCGGTAGCCAGGGCACGGGCGATCTCGAGACGGCGCTGGAGGCCGTACGGCAGGGAGACTGCCAGATCATCGCTGTACTGAGCGAGATCCTGCTCTTCGAGGAAAGCAAGCGTCTCTTCGCGCATCTTTTTCTCATCCGCCTGGTTTGTGCGGAAGGTTGCGGAAAAGACATTCTGCTTTGAGCGCATGTGCTTTGCGGTAAGAACGTTGTCAAAAACCGTCATGGACTTCCAGAGACGAATGTTCTGGAAGGTTCTTGCGATGCCGAGTTTGGTGATCTGGTCCGGCGTCGGAGAAATAGGCTTGACGGAGAGATACTTGTCGCCAAAGAAGCCCTGATAGTCCTTTTTCATCTTGCCGGAGGGATGGTTGGCTACGATGGGATTGCCTTCAAAGGAGATGATGCCGTTGGTCGGCTCATAAACACCCGTGATGCAGTTAAAGGCTGTGGTTTTGCCCGCGCCGTTGGGACCGATAAGAGCAACGATTTCACCCTCGTTCACCTCAAGGGAGAGATTATTGACAGCTACGACGCCGCCGAACTGCATGGTGACGTTTTCCAGCCGGAGGACATTTTTCAGTTCACTCATCTGCCTGCCTCCTTTGCCGGGGTTTTACTCTTTTTGCGGAAGAGGTCGGTAATCTCGCGGTCGCCCATGATGCCCTTGCGGAAGAAGAGGACAACGATCATGATAATGATAGAGAAGACCACCAGACGGAAGCCGTTTCGGAAGATATTCGGCGCCTCAATGCCGAGGAAGGTGCCGGAATCAAGCCCGCGCAGCCACCATTCGGACGCGGCGACAAAAAGCAGCGAACCGATCACCGAGCCGGAAATAGACCCGATGCCGCCGAGAACCACCATGAGAAGAATCTCATACGTCATGGCGCTTTTGAAGTTGCTGGCCTGGGCAATGGAGAGAACCATTGCCATCACGGCACCTGCCACTCCGGCGAAGAACGAGCTTGTGACAAAGCTGATCATCTTGTGCTTTGCAAGGTTGATCCCCATGGCTTCGGCAGCAATTTCATCATCACGGATGGCCTTGAAGGAACGGCCGTAAGTGGAATTGACCAGCAGCACAATCAGGGCAATGCATATGGTGGCAATCAGCACAGGGACGAAGGTGGAGAGCTTAATGGTTTCTCCGGCGAGCTTGAACTTGAAGGTGCTCGTACGCGGGAAGCTTTTGAGGATGTTGGAGCCGTTGGTAATCGGCCCGAGCTTGCTCCACTGGAAGACAGCACGGATAATCTCGGCAAAGCCGAGGGTTGCAATGGCCAGATAGTCACTCTTCAGCTTCAGAACCGGAAGGCCGATCAGGTAGGCAAAGATAGCAGCCGCGAGGCCCGCCACCAGCACTGCCAGGATAATGCCGAGCACGGTGCCCGTCGGCCCGAGGGCTGCACTGAACACCTCCGGGAAGGAAACCCGGACCGCCGCATCGTAATACTGATAAACCGTATCACGGGAAGCGGCAGGAATGGTAAAGATGGCATAAGCATAGGCACCGATCAGCATAAAGCCGGCGTGGCCGAGCGAGAAGAGGCCGGTGTAGCCGTTGAGGAGGTTCATGGAAACGGCAGCGAGTGCGTAGACGGAGCCTTTCTGCAGGACCGTCATCAGCATGTACATGGAGTTGGTGGGCTTGATCTTCTGGTCGAGGAAGAGGACAAGCGCAAGGAAAAGAAGAACAATGAGAACCGCGAGCCAGTTCTTTTTATGGTTTGTTTTTGTCATGGCCCGGCCCTCCTTAAACCTTGTCCGTCTGCTTCTCACCGAAGAGACCCGTCGGTTTGAAGACGAGGATGATGATCAGCAAAACAAAAGTAAAGGCATCCGAGAAAGTGGCAAGGCCGATCTGTTCGCTGATGACACCGTTGACAATGAGGATAGTGTCAAGCCCCTTGATCAGGCTTTCGCAGATGCCGATGATAAACGCACCGATTACCGCACCCGGGATCGAGCCGATCCCGCCGAAGACAGCTGCCACAAACGCCTTCAGACCCGGCATACCGCCGGAGGTAGGCCCAACACCGGGATAGTTGGTGACGTAGAGCATGGAGCCGACAGCCGCCAGGAAGGTGCCAATGATAAACGTTGTGGAAATGACGGAGTTGATTTTGATGCCCATGAGTTGGCTGGTCTCAAAATCTTTGGAGACAGCACGCATTGCCATACCGAGCTTGGTATGGTT
>JAGCAN010000124.1 GCA_017652685.1 Oscillospiraceae bacterium | reverse complement strand
TACCTTCGGCTGGAAATAACGAAGAGAAACAGACCGGATTTACAAAACAGAAAAACAATGAGAAAGCCGTCCGTGCCTTGTGGCTCGGGCGGCTTTTGGCGAGAGGAGATAAATTATTCCACGCCAAGAACTTTATAGTCCTGCGCTTCTACGGCTTTTACGAGTGCATCGTCAGCCACAGCTGCCTTCAGTGTGACAACTGCAGTGCCGGCATTGTGGTCTGCAACGGCAGACTCGACGCCTTCAACGGCTTCCAGGGCCTTTTTTACGCGTGCTTCGCAGTGCGGGCACATCATGCCTTCAACGTTGAGTGTTTTTGTCATAGGTTTTTCCGCCGTTTTTATTTCTGCAGGGACGGCAGAAGCCGTACCTGCGGATTTTTGTTTGATTTTCCGATCGTGGCTCGGATCATGAATTTTCACAAGATTCAGCCGGAGTGCATTCATGCACACAAAAAAGCTCGAGAGTGCCATCGCCGCTGCACCGTACATCGGCTTCATGGCAATGCCGTACAGCCCCATGGCAAGCGGGATACAGATTGCATTGTAAAAGAATGCCCAGAAGAGATTCTCATGAATGTTGCGGATTGTGGCACGGCTCATGCGGATAGCTGCGGTAACATCGGAGAGGCGGCTTTTCATGACAACAATATCTGCAGCATCAATGGCGACGTCGGTTCCGGCTCCAATGGCGATACCGATATCGGCTACGGTGAGGGCAGGAGCGTCGTTGATTCCGTCCCCAACCATGGTGACTTTACCCTCTTCCATAAGGTGCCGGATCGACTCAGCCTTCCCCTCGGGGAGAACACCTGCTATTACATCATCAACGCCTGCCTGTGCGCCGATCGCTTTGGCGGTGCGGACATTATCGCCCGTCAGCATGACAACTCTGATGCCCATCCCGTGCAGTTCGGAGATCGCCCTGGCAGAATCGTCTTTAATGGTGTCCGCTACGGCGATGATTCCTGCAAGCTTACCGTCAGAGGTAAAGAAGAGAGGGGTCTTCCCTTCGGCTGATAAGGAATCCGCTTCCTGCGCAAAGGTAGCAGGGATGTCCGTACCGGAGGAGATGAATTTATAGCTTCCGCCCGCAAGGACGGTATCACCGAGCCTTGCCGTGAGCCCATTCCCGGGAAGGGCTGCAAAGTCAGACACTTCGGGGAGCTGCATACCCTCTGCACGGTCTGCAATTACTCTGGCAAGGGGATGCTCGCTTTTCCGTTCCAGTGCGGCGGCAAGTGTAAGAAGCTGCGTTTCATCCATCCCGCAGGGGATCAGATCCGTCACCTTCGGCTGGCCTTCGGTGATGGTGCCTGTTTTATCCAGCGCAACGATCTGCGTGCGCCCGGCACCTTCCAGCGAAGCGGCAGTTTTATAGAGAATGCCGTTTTTAGCGCCCATTCCGCTGCCGACCATAATAGCAACCGGAGTGGCAAGCCCCAGAGCGCAGGGGCAGCTGATGACCAGCACGGAAATCGCCCTTGCGATAGCATAGCTGAACGGCCGGCCGGCGATCAGCCAGCCAATCAGTGTCAGCAGGGAAATGGCGATGACAGCGGGAACAAAGATCCCGGAGACCTTGTCGGCAATTCGTGCGAGAGGCGCTTTGGTGGCGGCCGCATCCGAGACGGTGCGGATGATCTGGGCGAGGGTTGTGTCTTCTCCGACTCTTGTTGCCCGGCACCGGATGTAACCCTGCTGGTTGATGGTGGCGGCAGAAACCGTGTCACCCGGCTCCTTGTCGACCGGGATGCTCTCGCCAGTAAGTGCCGATTCGTTGATGGAAGTGCTGCCCTCGATGATCACGCCGTCAACCGGAATATTGTCACCGGGCCGAACAACAAAGATATCTCCCGATTGTACCGATTCTATCCCGACCTCGATTTCCTGACCGTCGACCAGCAGGACGGCCGTTTTGGGAGCAAGCTGCATCAGGCCTTTCAGCGCGTCCGTTGTACGGCCTTTAGACATGGCTTCAAGCATTTTGCCGACGGTAATAAGCGTCGGGATCATTGCAGCAGACTCAAAATAGAGGTTCATGCCGTATTTCATGACTGTGGCGTGATCACCGTTGCCCTGTGCAAGGATCATCAGGAAGAGCTCCGCCAGCGAATAGACAAAAGAGGCTGTTGAACCGAGAGCCACAAGCGTGTCCATATTCGGCGCACCGTGGAACAGAGAGCGGAAGCCTGACGTGAAAAACTTCCCGTTGATGATCATGACGGCGATGGCAAGCAGCATCTCGAACACGCCGAGGAAGACGTGGTTTTCAAATGCCTCCGGTGCCGGCCAGCCCCACATCATGTGCCCCATGGAGAAGTACATCAGCACGAGGAGAATGACCCCCGAGAAGAGCAGACGTTTTTTCAGCTTCGGGGTCTCTTTGTCCTTCAGGGCTTCATCATCTGCCCAGGAAGGTGCAGACCCGGCTGCACCGGGGCTTCTGGCAGCATTTTTGGGAGCGGCGCCGTAGCCTGCTTCCGTAACAGCGCGAATAATGTCGGAAGGGGAGGCAGTGCCTTCGACCCCCATGGAATTGGTAAGAAGGCTGACAGAGCACCCGGTCACACCGGGAACTTTCGAGACGGCCTTTTCCACTCTGGCGCTGCAGGCTGCACAGCTCATTCCGGTTATTGTGTATTGATCCATTATAATCCTTCTTTATGTTACTTCATCACTTTTTGCAGGGTTGTGACAAGCTCATCTATCGTTTCTTCGCGGCCTGCCCGGATATCATCCACAACACATGATTTGATGTGCGAAGCCAGTAACGTTTTGCTGAAGCTGTTCAATGCAGAGTTTACGGCAGACACCTGCACAAGAATGTCAGGGCAATAGGCGTTGCTTTCCAGCATGTTCTGCAAGCCGCGTACCTGGCCTTCAATCCGCTTCAGACGATTCATGAGCTCTTTGTATTCCTGCTCACTGCGGTGCTTTTTCCGCTCGCCGCAGGAGCATTCCGCGTCCGCTCCGGAATCTGAAACGGAACAGCAGCAACGATCATCTTCCATTGGGAGCTCCTTTCTGTCCTAAAAGATAATACCTCAGGGGGGTATCTGTTTCTCGAAAGAAATAATATACCTCCCGGGGGTATTTGTCAATGCTAAATATCATTTTTTTCTGAAAACTGAAAAGCTGACTCAGACAGTGAAATGCGACCTTACAGAAAGGTCAGAATCTGCTGCCAGACAGGGAGGAGTTTCTCCATCGTCCAGGCAGCGTTTGCCGGGCTGGTGGAAGGCAGGCAGACTGCTTCGCGGCCGACCTGCGGGAGCAGATACTTCCGGTACAGTGCGTCTGCTTTTTTCCCATTTACAAAGATCTGCCGGATCGGAGCACCGCTCAGGATCGGGGACAGGTCATTCACAACAACGTCACGGATGCTGCTGTCGGCAGAGCCGGTGATGGTGCAGGATGCAATCACGTCCCACGCAGCAATATGGTGGCGCAGAAGAAAGCTGCGGCGTTCTTCTACGGTCTCCGGGAACGGCTCGTCAAACAAGGCTGACAGCACGCGCCAGTAGCGGTTCTGAGGATGCCCGTAGAAATAAGCCATTTCCCTGGATTTTACAGAAGGGAAACTCCCGAGAATCAGAATGCGGGAGGTTTCATCCCAGGTAGGCGGAATCGGATGAACGAGTTTCTGCTGCTGCATCATGGCCTCCGAAAAACACCGGGCAGGGGAGCACCCTGCCCGAAAGGAAATGGTTTTTTACTCCAGCTCGAAAGCGCCGGTATATAACTGGTAATACTGCCCTTTTGCGGCCAGCAGCTCTTCGTGTGTACCGCGCTCAATAATCTTTCCGTGATCCAGCACAAGGATTACATTGGCATTTTTAACGGTGCTCAGGCGATGTGCAATGACAAACACCGTACGGCCCTGCATCAAGGCATCCATACCGGCGGAGACAATCTGCTCGGTACGGGTGTCGATGGAAGAAGTAGCCTCGTCGAGAATCATGACAGGCGGATCGGCGACTGCTGCACGGGCAATGGCGAGGAGCTGGCACTGCCCCTGAGAAAGGTTGCTGCCGTCTCCGGCCAGCATCGTCTGATAGCCCTGAGGAAGCAGCGTGATAAAGCTGTCGGCACCCGACAGTTTGGCTGCCTGAATACACTCTTCGTCAGTGGCATCGAGACGGCCGTAACGGATATTATCCATAACCGTTCCGGTGAAGAGGACAGTGTCCTGCAGCACCATACCGAGAGACCGGCGGAGGCTGGGCTTCCTGATTTTATTGATGTTGATCCCGTCGTACCGTATTTTCCCGTCGGCGATGTCATAGAAGCGGTTGATGAGGTTGGTAATTGTAGTCTTGCCCGCGCCCGTGGCACCCACGAAGGCGATTTTCTGGCCCGGCTTGCCGTAGAGGGTGATATTGTGAAGGATAACCTTGTCCGGATTGTAGGCAAAGTCGACATCGAAGAAGCGGACGTCACCCTTCAGCGGAACATAGGTTGTTGTACCGTTTTCCTTGTGGAAGTGTTTCCAGGCCCAGAGCCCGGTCTTTTCGGAAGCTTCCTGCAGCTCACCGTCAACCTCTTCGGCATACACGAGATCGACATAGCCTTCGTCCTGTTCCGGTTCTTCATCCAGCAGGGCAAAGACACGCTTTGCACCGGCAAGACCCATCACAACGGAGTTGATCTGAGGCGAGATCTGCTGAATGGCACCGGAGAACTGGCGGCACATGCCGAGGAAGGGGACAATCACTGCGATGGAGAAGGGAAGCCCGGAGATTGACAGATTGGGCACGCCGAGCTCAAGGAAGAGGCCGCCGGCCACGGCAACCAGCACATAGACCAGGTAATTCACGTTGTTGAGGATCGGCATGAGGGTGTTGGAATAGCGGTTAGCCTGAAAAGCCGCTTCGCACAGAGCATTGTTGGCGTCGTCGAATTCGGCCTGCGCCTCCTGCTCGTGGTTGAACACCTTGATAACCTTCTGGCCGTTGATCATCTCTTCGATGACGCCCTCCGTCCGGCCGACAAACTTCTGCTGTGCCATAAAGAAGTGGGCAGATTTGCCGCCGATGGTACGCGTCAGGAAAATGGTGACGACAGCGCCTCCGATAATGACCAACCCGAGCCAGACGGAATAGTACATCATGATGCAGAGGATGGTCAGCACGGTTATCAGAGAAACCAGCAGCTGCGGGAAGCTCTGGGAGACCATCTGCCGCATGGCATCCACATCGTTGGTATAGTGGGACATGATGTCACCGCGCTGATGCGTGTCAAAATACCGGATGGGAAGCGTTTCCATGTGTGTGAAGATCGTTTTGCGGAACTGGTCAAGCACTCTCTGCGTATAAATCGCTCCAAGCTGGTTGCTGAGCGTGGTGATGCTGAGGCCGCAGAGGTAAAGCCCTGCCAGAACCAGCACATAATGGAGAATCTGCGGACGGGTTGCAGCCCAGTCCCAACCGTGTGACCAGGCCTGTTCCAGCACGGCAACAACCTTCTGCTGGAAGATGGAGGGTAGTGCACCGATCACCGCACTGATCAGAATCAGCGCAATGATAATCGGAAGAAGCGTCGGGTTAAACCGGAACAGCATCTTTATAAGCCTTGGGAAGGTTCCGGGCTTTTTCATGGTGTCTTCTCTGTTCATGCTGTCGCCCCCTCCCTGCCTGTCTGGTCTTCAATTGTTTCATGCCCCTGCCGGTTCTGGGAAAGATAAACCTCGCGATAGATTTTATTGGTCTCCAGCAGCTGTGCACTTGTCCCGATGGCGTCGATTCTGCCGTTATCCATCACAACGATGCGATCGGCATCTTCCACGGAACTGGTTCGCTGGGCAATGATGATTTTTGTGGTCTCGGGGATATAGGTGCGCATGGCTTTGCGGATCAGGGCATCCGTCCGGGTATCCACAGCGGATGTGCTGTCGTCCAGAATCAGGATTTTCGGCCGCTTCAGAAGGGCGCGGGCAATACACAGGCGCTGCTTCTGCCCGCCGGATACGTTGGTGCCGCCCTGCTCGATCCAGGTGTCGTAACCGTCCGGCATCTGGTCGATAAACTCATCGGCACAGGCCAGGTGACAGACCTCCCTGATTTCATCCAGCGTGGCATTCTTGCCGCCCCAGCGGATGTTGTCGGCTATCGTGCCGGAGAACAGCATGTTTTTCTGCAGCACCATGGCAACACTGTCACGCAGGGAGGTAAGGTCATAGGACCTGACGTCCTTTCCACCGACTTTCACGCAGCCGCTCTCCACATCGTAGAGACGCGGAATCAGCTGCACGAGGGATGATTTTGCCGAACCCGTGCCGCCGATGATCCCGATCGTCTCCCCGGAACGGATATGCAGGTCGATACCGGAGAGAACCGGACGAGCGGCATCCTCGGAATAACGGAAGGTGACATTTTCAAAGTCAATAGAGCCGTCGGCAACTTCTTTTACTGGATTTTCGGGAGAGGTGATGGTGCTCTTCTCATCGAGAGCCTCGCACACACGCTGGGCGGACTCTGCAGAGAACGTCATCATAACAAAGAGGAAGGAGATCATCATCAGGCTTGTCAGGATCTGGAAGGAATAGGTGAGCAGCGTGGAAAACTGCCCGATATCCAGCGCAACGCCGTTTGTTGCGATGATCTGGCGGGAACCGACATACAGCACGAAAAGCATCACACTGTACATGCAGCTCTGCATCAGAGGCCCGTTGAGAGCGAGCAGACGCTCTGCCTTGGTGAAGATGGTGCGGATGTTTTCCGAGTCATGCCGGAACTTTTCAATTTCATAATCTTCCCGGACGAAAGCCTTGACCACGCGGATGCCTTTGACGTTTTCTTCCACACTGTTGTTGAGTTTATCGTACATCGGAAAGGCTTTGCGGAAGATCGGCAGGGCAGACCTTGCGATGGCAATCAGGCCAAAGGCGAGGAAAGGAGTGATCACCACAAAGATGAGTGCCATCTTCCCGCCCATGTAGAACGCCATGAAGAAGGAAAACAGAAGATTAAGGGGTGCGCGGATGGCCATGCGGATAATCATCATGAAGGCCATCTGAATGTTCTGGATATCCGTAGTCAGGCGGGTGACAAGGGAAGCACTGGAGAACTTGTCGATGTTGGAGAAAGAGAAACCCTGGATGTTGCGGAAGACGTCGGCGCGGAGGTTCCTTGCAAAGCCGGTGCTCGCTCTGGCACAGTTGATGCCTGCCATATAACCGCAGAACAGGCTGATCAGGCTCAGGACTATCAGCTTCCAGGCATAGCTGAGGATCACGGCAGTGCCGGCTCCGGAACGGACATCGTTAACGAGAAGCGCAATCAGATAGGGGATCAGGGCTTCCATCAGAACCTCACCGACCACAAACACAGGGGTGAGCATGGCCGGCCGCCTGAATTCCCGCACACTTTTTGCCAGTTTTTTGATCATAGAATTCCTCCTTATGCGAGCCGTTACTTTCTCCGAAAATCATACCTTTGAAACATGTTTTTGTCAATGCGGAGTGTGTAAAAATTCATCGAATGTTCACCCGGCAGCATGCCGCTTTCTCCGGTCATTCTGCCGTTGACTACGCAGAAACGCTGTGCTACAATACTCCAACCTGGGTCAGCAAGGAGGCATGGCAAATGCTTACGGGGAATATACAGAGAAATGAATCCGGCGAACTGTGCTTTGCGGGGCAGACTGTCCGCAGCCTGGCAGAAGAATACGGCACACCGCTCTATCTGATGGATGAGGACAGAATCCGTTCCAACTGCCGCATGTATCGGGATGCTTTTCAGGAGAGCTTCGGAGAAGGATCACTCTCTCTTTACGCAAGCAAGGCGGCTTCCTTCAAACAGATCTGCCGCATCGTGGCGGAAGAAGGCCTGGGGATCGACACGGTTTCAAGGGGCGAGATCCATACTGCTCTCAGCGCCGGCTTCCCGGCGGAAAAGATCTATTTCCACGGGGACGGAAAAACGGAAGAGGATATCCGCTATGCCCTGAATGCCCGTATCGGATGCTTTGTCGTGGACAACGAGACCGAGCTGGAGTGCCTGCAGAGAGAGGCTAAAGCACAGGGAATCCGGCAGAAGGCGCTTCTCCGCATTACTCCGGGGATCGACCCGCACACCTACGAGGCAGTCAACACCGGGACAGTCGATGTGAAGTTCGGCGTTCCTATTGCTGACGGGCAGGCACAGCATTTTGTGGAGAAGGCACTTTCAATGGATGTGATAAGCGTCTCGGGCCTCCATTGCCATGTCGGCTCCATGGTATTCGATGAGATGGTTTTTGAAGATACCGTCGACCACATGGTATGCTTTATGAAAGAGCTGCACGATGCGCTGGGCTTTACCGCAGAAGAACTGAATCTCGGCGGGGGATACGGCGTGCGCTATCTGGAGACGGATAAGACCGTCGATATTCCGGCCAGAATCCGTGCACTGGCAGAGCATATCCGGCAGCGGGTTGCAGAGGCGGGGCTCCCCATGCCTCTGATCCTCATGGAGCCGGGGAGAAGCATTGTGGCAGATGCCGGCATGACAGTTTATACCGTCAGCACCGTCAAGCACCTGACCGGATTGAAAAACTACGTGATCGTGGACGGAGGCATGGCGGACAACCCGCGCTACTGCCTTTACCAGGCTCCCTATACGGTGCTTTCCGTGTCGAACGCGGAGGGACAGGAAGAAGTGTTTGACCTCGTGGGAAGATGCTGCGAAAGCGGAGATATCATACAGCCGGGCGTGAAGCTCCCGGCAGACATCAGGCACGGGGACCTCGTCGCCGTGTGTACAACGGGCGCTTACAACTATTCCATGGCCTCTAACTACAACCGCCTCGGCCGACCGCCTGTGGTGATGCTGCAGGGCGGGAAGCACTACGTTGCCGTGCGCCGCGAGACGCTGGAAGACCTCTGCGCCCTGGACGTATAAGCAACGCTACAGAGAAAACTGCTTGTGCCGATGAAAATGATTTTGAAACTATTTATCCTGCTGCTTGTGCTCTCTGTTGCTCTCGGAGCAGGGATGGCCGTTTTTTCCTGCCATATCAGAAGGCAGACGCTGGAACAGGCGATGGCCTGGCAGGCAGCGCACTATGATATCTCCTGGTATGAAGGCATGGAAAAAACGGACTATACCGTAAAAAGCTATGACGGCTATGAACTCCATGTCCAGTTTCTCGCCAATCCAGAGAGGGTGACAGACCGGTATGTGGTGCTCTCCCACGGGTATTCCGACAACAGGCTCGGATCGCTCAAGTATGCGATGGTCTACTTTCATCTCGGTTACAACGTCTTAGTCTATGACCTGCGCGGACACGGGGAAAACAGACCGACGTTCTGCACGTATTCCGCCCGGGAAAGCCGTGACCTCCTGGCGCTCCTGGAGGACACGCGCACGAGATATCCGGAAGTGCATGTACTCGGAATCCATGGCGAGTCACTCGGAGCGGGAACTTCCATCGCCTGCCTAAAAGAACATCCGGCAATTGATTTTGTGGTGGCGGACTGCGGATTCAGCGAAATCAAAGCCGTGCTGAAGAATGGGATGAAGAGCGGAAAGCTTCCGGAGTGGCCGGTCGACTATGCGTCTGTGTTTGCTAAGCTCCTGTACGGATACTCGTTCGATGAGATGAGGCCGATTGAC
>JAGCAN010000123.1 GCA_017652685.1 Oscillospiraceae bacterium | reverse complement strand
TAACCTCCAGAGAGAAAACTGTTGTCCTCACAGTGTGCAACAATCATCTTTCCGAGTGCCTTTGCCCGTTTCATAGCCTCGCGCATCATATCCTCCGATTGCACACCTTTCCCATCGTCTGAGAAAGCGATAACCTGAGGCGCCAGTGTCTCCAGATCGGAAAGTTCTCTGCCTTTCTCTTCCAGTGTGATAGCTGCGTACGGCAGGACATCTATTACGGCATCTCGCCGGATCAGTTCCTTCTGCAATGCCAGATGTTCAGCGCTGTCACAGACCGGGTTCAGATTCGGCATTGTGCAGACAACCGTATACCCGCCTCTGGCAGCGGCCATGCTTCCGCTGCGGATGGTTTCTTTATAAGAAAAACCCGGCTCGCGAAAGTGCACATGCACATCGCAGAAACCGGGTAAAAGCACATATGAATTTTTATTATACACATCTAAGACTACGCAGTTCTCCCCTATGAAGAACTGGGTTCCCTCGTCGGAGCAGATTCTCTTGACCTTGTCAAAAAACGGCATTCGCAAGTCCTCCTGTAAGAGTGGCCGTATTATATAGGCAGTAGACTATCGTTGTCAATCGTCAAAATAAACAAAAACCCTTACAGTTGCTGTATTTTCGCCCTCTTCTTTCATCCGTATGCGCCGCAAAACAATCAGATACCCGCAAAGCATTGAAATGCTGCTTTGCGGGGTTGTTTTCTGAAACGGATCTATCGTGGTGTCCTGCCGGGGACGCTGTTTGCCTGTTTGGGAATTGTCCCGCATCTGCCGCTGGCACTGTATCTGCCGCAGGCTCCGCAGCTTGCGCAGTTTCCGCCGCACGAGTGTTTTCCTGCTTTTTTGTCGCGGATCATGCTGCGGATCAGCAGTCCAGTAATCAGCGCGATAACGGCAATGAGTGTAATATTGATGAGATTGTCGAAAATCCAGGTCAACATAGAGTCACTTCCTTTAAGAGAGGCGGCAGTGCTGTGAGAAAGAAGTTTGAAACCCCACAGCACCGCCAGATGGAGAGGAGATAAGAGCACGGTTTACTTCACGGTCAGCCTCTGTGCTTCTTTATAGGGCTTGAAGAGCTGCCAGCAGATCAATACCAGCATCACCAGCGCCAGAGCCAGCCCGATGACATTCATGCCGCCCGCAAAGAGACGGCCGAGCTGCCATACGATGAAAGCTGTTACCCATGCGAAGCCGCACTGATAGCCGATTGCAAACCAGGTCCACTTGCGGCTGTTCATTTCACGCTTGATTGCACCGATAGCTGCGAAGCAGGGCGCACAGAGCAGATTGAAGATCATAAAGGTATAGGCGGCAAGCTTGCCGTGTCCACCGGAAAAGGCATTGAAGTCCTCGGCGACGCGACCCCAGATCTGGTCGCCGTTCTCTTCCAGCTCTTCCTCACCCTCCTGATCGTCGTAGGCATACATGATGCCGAAGTTGGCGACAACTTCCTCTTTTGCTACAAGTCCGGTCACAGTCGCTGCCGTGGGTTTCCAGTCGCCGAAGCCCAGCGGCTTGAAGACGATAGACACAGGCTGGGCCACACGTGCCAGAATGGAATCATCCATAGGTTCAACCTCGTCTTCGGGGATTCCCATCCGGTCAGCTACCACAGCGACATATTCCTCAGTTACAACAGTTTCATCTTCATAAAGGTCGTCTACCATACCGAACTTTCCGTTGACAGAGCCAAAGCTTGTCAGGAACCAGATCACGATGGAGGAAATCACAATAACGGTACCGGCACGCTTAATGAAACTCCAGCCGCGTTCCCAGGTGCCGCGCAGAACATTACCCCAGGCGGGCAGATGATAGGCAGGCAGTTCCATGACGAAGGGTGCCGGATCTCCTGCGAACATTTTCGTCTTTTTGAGCATGATACCGGAGAGGACGATCGCCGCAATACCCATGAAGTAGGCGGATGTGGCAACCCATGTGCTGCCGCCAAAGAGTGCGCCTGCGATCAGGCCGATGATCGGCATTTTTGCGCCGCAGGGGATAAAGGTTGTAGTCATGACTGTCATGCGGCGGTCACGCTCGTTTTCAATGGTTCGGGACGCCATAACGCCGGGGATTCCGCAGCCAGTCCCGACGAGCATCGGGATAAAACTCTTACCGGAGAGGCCGAAACGGCGGAAGATTCTGTCCATAATGAAGGCAATGCGCGCCATATAGCCGCAGTCTTCCAGCAGGCAAAGCATCAGGAAGAGAACCAGCATCTGGGGCACAAAGCCAAGTACTGCACCGACGCCTGCAAGGATACCGTCTGAAATCAGGCCTACCAGCCAGGGAGCAACACCCCAGCTTTCCAGAATTGCACGGGAACCGTCGGTCAGCCACGCGCCGCCGAGTACGTCATTAGTCCAGTCAGTCAGGAATGTCCCGATAGCAATGCCGCCGTCTGCAATGGAAGAGCCCATTGACAATGCATAAACCAGCCACATAACCAGTACAAAGATTGGCAGTGCAAGGATGCGGTTGGTGACGATCTTATCAATCTTATCAGAAACAGAGAGTTGTCCTTTGCCTTTCTTCTTATAGATGCCCTTGAGCATTTGAGCAATGTAGACATAGCGTTCGTTGGTGATAATGCTTTCCGCGTCGTCATCCAGTTCCTTCTCTGCAGCTTCGATATCTTTCTCGATATGAGCTTTCACATCTTCGGCCAGATTCAGGCTTTCAAGAACCTTTTCATCCCGCTCAAACACCTTGATAGCATACCAGCGCTGCTGTTCCTCAGGCATGTTATGTACTGTTACCTCTTCAATGTGAGCCAGTGCGTGTTCTACCGGGCCGGAGAAGCGATGCTGCGGGATCGTCTTGCCGTTTTTCGCAGCCTCGATAGCCGCCAGTGCTGCTTCCTTGACACCGTCGCCCTTAAGGGCAGAGATCTCTACAATCTGGCACCCAAGTTGTCTGCTAAGCTCATTGACATCGATGTTGTCTCCTGCTTTCCTGACCAGATCCATCATGTTCAGCGCGATGACAACCGGGATACCGAGCTCAGTCAGCTGCGTAGTCAGATACAGATTTCGCTCCAGGTTCGTAGCATCTACAATATTGAGAATAGCATCCGGCTTTTCCTCTATGAGATAATTCCGTGCCACAACCTCTTCCAGCGTATAAGGAGAAAGGGAATAGATGCCGGGCAGGTCAGTCAGGATGACTTCCTTGTCGACGATCAGCTTGCCTTCTTTTTTTTCAACCGTCACACCTGGCCAGTTTCCGACGAATTGCGCCGAGCCTGTCAGCTTGTTGAACAGGGTTGTTTTTCCGCTGTTCGGGTTGCCCGCAAGGGCAATGCGAATCTGTTTACCCATGGCTTCTTTCTCCTTTTATTCTACTTCGATCATTTCCGCGTCAGCCTTGCGGATCGACAGTTCATAGTTTCTCACATTTACCTCGATGGGGTCTCCCAGCGGGGCAAGCTTACGTACATAAACTTCAACGCCCTTGGTGATGCCCATGTCCATGATGCGGCGTTTAACAGCCCCTTCACCGTGCAGTTTAACGACTTTGACGCTTTCACCGACTTTCACGTCTCTGAGTGTTTTCATGTGTTCTGCTCCTTTTTCTTCTATCTTCATTTTGATCAAACCATGATTTTGGAGGCCATTTCCTTGCTGATAGCCACCCGTGATTCTTTGATCTTGACGATCAGATTCCCACCGATGGTATTCATCACCGTAACGGCACCTCCCGCAACAAAACCC
>JAGCAN010000014.1 GCA_017652685.1 Oscillospiraceae bacterium | reverse complement strand
TGTACGACAGAAGCCTTGTCTCCGGGTGAAAACCACAGGCAGCGGCCGCTTCGGAAAAGCTGCTCAGCTTGTCAAGAGAGATACGGAAACGATGTGTAATGCGGGTCCCGCTGCCCTGTACGGCATAAAGCAGGCCGGATGCTTCCAGGCGGGCAATCGCACTGCGAAGCGTGGTACGGTTAAAACCCCAGGAACGGCACATTTCACGTTCCGGCGGCAGACAGTCACCCGGCTGCAGATCATGTTCCAGAATATATGCTTTCAATCGCTCCAGCGCGAGCTCGCGCGGGCGAGGAATATAGCGTTCCATGATAACCCATCCTTGAGAATAATGGACTGCGCATATTATAGTCCTCTTTTATCAAGGAAGCAAGAGCAGAGAAAAAGAAAAACTTCCGGATCAGTTTCCGGAAGTTATTTTGCGCAGGGCAGTCAAAAGCGGGGGAAGAATCATAGAAAACACGATGGCAATGAGGACTCCGCTCACAATGCGCAGCAGCACTGTTGGCAGTGTAGCGGCGAAAGGATATCCGATGATCAGGCTGTCGAGATACATCACCAGTGTGTTGAGGGCTGTAACAAGCAGCGCTGTTGCTGTTGTGATCAGCACAAGCTGGCGGCGGGACAGGTTGAAGTCATGTTTTTTCGCATAGTACCCGACAATCAGACCGCGGATACCCGCGGGGAGGATCCAGAGCACGGTTGTTACGGTCAGGCCGTATGTCAGCATCTGGTTGAGAAAACTCCCGATCAGGCCAACGGCCAGTCCGTCCAACGGACCCAGCAGCAAAGCAGCTACCAGGATCGGAAGCGAATCGACCGTGATCTTCATGGAATTTCCGACGCGGATGGAGACAAAGCTGAGGCATACGTACATTGCTGCAAGCATTGCATCGGTTGCAATGCGACGCGTGGTGTTATGCATAGAACACCTCCGTGAAGAAGAGGCAGAGAAGGCCTCTGTTATTTTATCTTCTGCGTCCCCGGCGGGAGAAACTTCCGCTTGCTGCAAGGATTCCGACTACAGCGACTGCTGCGAGAACGACACCGCCTCCGATGATGAGGCCGATGGTACCGAGGCTGCTGCGCCCGGTTTCCTCAGGAACGGGCTCGGGAGACATCGTCGGCACAATGGTAGGTGCGGGCGTCGGGATCGGAGCGGGAGTCTGTGTGGGAACAACAGTGGGAACCGGAGTGGGAGCCTGGGTGGGGACAGGAGTAGGAGCGGTAGTGGGTCTTACGGTGGGAACCGGAGTCTGGACCGGTCTGGGTGTTGCTGTATTCTGCGGATAGTGAACGTTCAGCCTTGCTTCCTCGGTTCTCATATAGACACCGTTAAACCCGGTAAAGGTTGCATAAAATCTCCAGTTGTTCAGGTCAATGGCAGCCTTGGAAATGACGATCTTTGCATTAGCCGGATCGGAGGATGCCACGGAGATACCGTGAGCTGCCCACTGGGACGGATCAACGACATTCCCGTTGCCGTCCTGTACGGTCCAGGTGACACTTGCCGCGTTCTGCGCCTTTACAACAAACGAAGTGGACGTGCCGACTTCAATGTTTTCACTGAACGGATGTTTTGTAATCTTATACTCTGCGGCAACATTCGCAGTCGGGATCGGAGTCTGCGGAGCAGCCGGCGTGAGAGGATCAGGGGTCAAAGCAGGTGGATCGGTGGGAACAGTGGGAAAGGTAGGATCCACAACAGGATCAACCTGTTCCGGGGTCTGGTCAACAACCGGAGCAGGATCCGGAACAGGATCATTGATGGTGACAGTGCCTTCAAAACCACTGGCACCTTCCTGTAAAAGCCCGGAAAGAGCGTCTGAACCGGAAGAAGTGTCGGCAGGAGTTTCCGGAATCACCAGGGGAGGATTTTCTGCCATTGCAGTTACACTCAAGCTCACAATCATGAGTAAGATAACAGTAGTAAGTAAAATTCTGTTTATTTTCATAGATGATACCGCCTTTTGTCTGGTTAATTACCTGAGCATTGTAGACGTTCTGTATTCAATAGTTGTTACTGATTTGTTAACTTTAAACAGATGAAGGAACATAAATCATAAGACATAAATTAATAGACATAATATTATAGACACAAAATCAATAACTTAATATAATTAACGGAATATAATTTACTGTAATTGTATCTTTTCTGCTCAGAGGAGTACTTGAAACTCTCCGCCGGTTTATGATATGATAAACAAAATGAGAACTCCTGAAAGAAGGAAATGCAATGTTTGCAAGCGTGAAAAGCTTCGGCGTCGACGGGATCGGCGGATATCCCGTCGAGGTAGAGGTGAATATCTCCAGCGGGCTTCCCGCATTTGAGATTGTTGGTCTGCCGGATGCAGCAGTGAAAGAATCGAGAGAGCGTGTCCGTGCGGCCATCAAAAACTGCGGATACAGTTTCCCACCCAGCAGGTTGACGGTAAATCTTGCACCGGCGGATAAAAGAAAGGTCGGAACGGTATACGATCTGCCTGTTCTGATCGGGATCCTTGCTGCGCAGGGAAGCAGCAGAAGCAGGGCAGAGCGGGTTATTGACATCCCTGCTGAGGATATGGCATTTATCGGCGAACTCTCGCTCGACGGTGAGGTGCGGCCGGTTCTCGGGGCTCTTCCTATGGCGATTGCTGCCAGAAGAAACGGAATCAAACACCTGTTTTTACCGGTGGAGAACGCCGCTGAAGCAGCATTTGCCGATCAGGTTACTGTTTATCCGGTAAGCCATGTCAGTGAACTGATCGCCCACCTGCGCGGAGAGAAGCCGATTACCCCGGCGGCAGAGCCGGACATTACCGCCTGGTCGGATACGCTGCTGGATTTTGCCGATGTGAAAGGGCAGGAGAATATCAAACGGGCCTTTGAAATCGCAGCGGCAGGAGGGCACAACATTCTGGTTGTGGGGTCACCGGGAGCAGGCAAATCGATGATGGCAAGGCGCCTGCCGACGATTATGCCGGATATGTCCCGCGAAGAGATGATCAGCTGCACGGAGATTTATTCTGTAGCGGGCCTGACGTCGCGTGCTCATCCGGTCATTGCTTCACGGCCTTTCCGTGCGCCGCACCATACGGTTTCAGCTGCAGGGTTAGCAGGGGGAGGCTCTGTTCCCCGCCCGGGAGAGATCAGCCTTGCACACAACGGCGTTCTGTTTCTCGATGAGCTTCCGGAATTTCGAAGCGATGTGCTGGAAGTGCTGCGCCAGCCTCTGGAAGACGGTGAGGT
>JAGCAN010000122.1 GCA_017652685.1 Oscillospiraceae bacterium | reverse complement strand
GTCCAGCACCTGCCGCACAAAGCCCTCCAAAGGATCCTGCTCGGCATCCAGTCCATCAGTGGAGACGCTGACCTCAGTCTGATCTGTCCAGATCATGCCCGCAAGCTCCGCACTGATTGCCTTCGCAAGGTTCATGTGCATGAGGTTACGCTTGTTCTTCGGGTTTGCGACGGTCGGCGCATTGATTGTATGCCACGGTGCATAAAATCCCTTGTACAGACATTTCCACACCAGGATCCCGATATTGTAAAACTGATTAAAGGCGGGAACGCCGCCAAGCTCGAAGATATCCTTGTATTCTCTGGCAACGCCGGTTTTACTGCCGAACTGCTCCATAAATCCCATCACCGCCTTTTTTAGTCGTTCAAACATCTCTACACCCCGCAGAGGTCATATATCTCACGCTCGTATGCGTACTCTGTCGCGTCAAGCGTATCAATGTTACTTGTGCCGTTATCCAGCCGCACATCCGCCACCAGCGCCTTCGGATCATACACCGCATCTGAGTATGCCTTGATGGTGATCTTGCAATCCCGCATCACCTTGAAGCGGTCAGCACCCATCAGTCTGCACGCGGCTCTGATCCGGTCATTGATCGGCCCCTTGCGTGCATTGGATATGCCTACGCCAATGCCTGCTGCTCCGGCAGCGCTCCTCAGGCCGTTGATCAGCGTCTGCTCTGCAGAGTCGCAGTATACCTCCGTGACTAACCATCTGGCCTTGCACCGCTTGACAAACTCCACAAACTCAGCCTCAAGCGTATGCGGGTCAAGTGCATCCTGATTGTAGTACTCAGCCAAGATGACCATCTCGCTGTACTGGTACCCGAAGCCGACGCACTGAAAAGCGTGCCCGGATGTACCGCCGCCAAAGTCAACGCCGATAGTGGCGTACATGACCGGAGGTGCTGAGTCAATGATGTATCTCTCCGGGTCTGCCGCAAAAAGCGGATAGCAGGCACCCTCTGCAGCTGCCCACTCGCCCAGGATAAAGCGCTTGTAGTACACCGTGCCGGCATACTCGCGCTTGAGATTGTGCACGAAGTCTTCCGGCAGAAAAGGATTGTCGTCTATCGTTGACGTCTGGCAGTAGACATCTACGTCAGAGTCAATAAACTGCTTGAGGTAGTGGTTTGCAGAGTCCGGGTTTGCGGTACCGTCAAAGTAGCTGTGCTCACATCTCAGACGGCTTTTAAGCATCTCAAAGACCGGCTGCGCCCAGGTGGTCATTTCGTCGCCATACCCATACTCTACCGTCAGACCTTGGATTTTTGTGACACTGGTCTGCTTATCCGCTCCAAGGATATAGACCTTGTGCCCGAATAGCTTGGCGTGGTTTGATGATGTCACCAACCTGCCAACCAAGCGCTCACCCCAGATCTGCCGCATCGGATCCAGGATGTTGCGCTCCACTGTCGCGGAGGTATTGCCGATGATGACAGCTGCACCCTGCCCCCGCATGGCAAGCAGGCGCTTGGGTATCACCACAGCATAGTCAAGCCAGCTCTTGCCGCTGCCGGTAGCACCGACCTTTAAATTCCAACGGTGGTCACACCGTGCCAGATACTCGCTCTGTTTATCGCTTATCATTTGATCGCACCGCCGATATCTCCCAGGATCTCCACCGCCACTTGTAGCGCTTGGTCTTGTGTCGGCTCCGGCTTGTCACGCCAGTCGTCAGGCTTCCGGTTTTTCAGCCAAAAGATCTGCGCTGTCGTATCCGGCGCCACCTGCTTTCTCTGGCGCTTCGTTTCCGTCATCCGCATCTCACCGGCCTTCTTGTCATAGCGCAGTTCCTCGGTGATCTCATCGTACTCGTATCCAAGCGCACGTTTTAACAGCGCGTTTTCAACCAGGCGATCAACTAGCTCTTTGCTCTCTTTTAGGGCGGCCGATATGGCCGGATACTTTGCTTTCCACTCTTTGAGCGTTGATCTGCTTATCCCCATCTTCTGCGCTATCTGCTCATCAGTCAGTCCGTCTCTGGCCCATCCGGTTATCCTGGTCAGCCCATCGTCTGTCAGCCACTCCTCGTACTTGGCTTTAGCCATTAGGCACCACCGCCCAATCCACGCCGTACCGGTCAATCACCCTCCGGAAGTCCTCTATGTCATGCGGCACTATCTTGTACTTAGGGTCGCCGGTCTTGTCGTCCACGCCTACATGGAGCAGCTCGTGATACATGAGGATCTTAAGCTGTTCCCGTGTCATTTCTGCAACATTCGGATCATAAATTGTAATCACAAAGTCGTGAGGGCAGTACGGCTTATACATGGGCTTAACCAGTGTGCATTCGCCCAGCACTTCGCGACCATGGTGTGTCTTGTCCTGATCAGAACTAAGGAACCCGATAGAAACCTCAGCGGTCAGGATCCACTCAAGGTCAGGGTGTTCGCGGATGACTTCCGCACCAAGCTCCGCATACTCTTCGGACTGTGTATATGCCACCCGGATCACCCCCTTTTTTCGGGCATAAAAAAGCGCCCCTTTCGGAGCGCTGCCGTTTTCCGGCTTGGGAGGAGTAAGAAGAAAAACACCATGCCACGATGCGAGCCGGCCCCCGGGTCTGAATGGACCGGCCCTTTCTACAGAAAGGAGGTGCATCATGAACCAGCTCGAAACCTCTGGCCCTTACACAATAACATAAGTCACGATGGACATACAAGGACAACCTGCAGATTGATATGTTGCAATGCCCAGCCATGCAGCCTTGTCACGTGCCGGATTGTAAACCCCATGATCCGCGCCACGTCCGCCCACTGCCTGCCGTTGATATAATACTCGCGTAGAACTGCCTGCTCTTTCGGATCGCTCATCGCCTGAATGTCCTCTTCCAGTCTTGCCATCGCATCGAGGTACGTGCTCAGTCTTGCCTCCAGCCTCGTCTCCAGCTCGTCCACCTTCGCAGCATACCCTGACAGATCACCGCTCCCGCCTCCTCCCCTCGGCATGCCGTCGCCTATCTTGGCGCTTGCACTCATCATTCTGGTTCGCAAGGTTGCGAGTTCTTCCAGGATCGCGTCCTGGTCATAGCGCACCCTCCTGATCCATTGGAGGTATGACTTCTTTTCGGCCACCGTCATCGTCTCACCTCCACCCTGTCGCACAGGTCCTTCTCCAGATCACTGTCGCGGATCTCATATCCGAGACATTCCTCGACAGGAGCAAGGCAATCCGCATTGTAGTCGATCTTCCCGGCGTTGATCTCATCGGTCAGTTTTGCGATCTCACCCATCAGGCGTTCAAGCGGATTTTTCTGAAACCCCTCAATCATCAAGGCTCTGAGGCAGAGCACCAGCATGATCCGCTCATGATCGGCGCACAGCGCATCCATGACTACGTCGCGGTTTTTGTTGATCTGATCGGCGTACTCATGCAACAGCTCCTCCACCTCTGGCCATGTATAGACTCTTGCCTTTTTACCAAACTGTACCCTCATCATCTCACCTCGATGGAGAGGATCCTGTCAGCGGCGTACATGCCGACCCAGGTATCCTTTTCCTTGATCACAAAAAAGCGTCCTACAAAATCATACTCCGTTTCCGGCGTGACAGGCCACACCGCTTCGTCGTATGTATCCAGTCTGATTTTGATCGTCATTGGTTTTACCATCCTTTTCCAAAATCGCCATTGTAAGCATCGCGGCATACATCTGCATCGATAACCGCACTGTCTCCAGATCCCGGAGTACTGACAGCGGGTTGTCCTCAATCTGTTCCAGTAAATCCTCAATCTTCTTCCTGCGTTTCCGCAAGTCCTCAATCGTCTCCTTCATTGTCTCCCCTCATATCGGCGCCACAGTTCGGGCCTGATTAGATCGTCCATGATACGCCTCCATTGTCTTGCGGCATCCTCGCCCGGAAGATCTCAAGCGCCTCTTCGGATGATACGCATTCTCCGTATCCGTAATATGTAAACGAATCCATCATTCGTCCTCCTCTGCCGGCACGCCATAATTTGTGATTTCAAGCCCATGCGCAACCATGCCCTCTTCCGCAAATAACTGCACCAGTCCTTTCTCTACTTCTTCACGCGGAGGAAACTTGTCTGCGTCCGGTACCTCAATCGTAGTCATCAAGTTAAATAGTATTCTCATCTTCAATCCTTTCCAAAGCGTAGTGTGTATACGCTTTACACGCCGGGCATGTATTCAAGCGTCGTGGCGCAATCATCGACACCCATGTTGTACGACATCGAAAAGGCGAGTTTCACCGGGACCTTCTTGTTGCGGATCGCCTCGACTGCGTCCTTTCGGCTAATTAGATCGTTATCCGCTTCCAGCGCCTGCAGCTTTTCAATCCATTCGTTTGTGTACTTCATAATCTCCTGGATCTGCTTATGGTGCTCCACGTATTCCGGCACCGTGGGCGACGGGATGTCTATGTCCCACAATCTCTTGTAGATATCTCTCAGCGCATTAAGCGCAGTCTGTTTTTTAATCACGTTGCTCATTGTCTTCCTCCTCGTTCCGCCTTTCCGCCATACTGCAAAAATCATCTTCCATGGGTCTGTCGCTGTCATCTACTATCCACACTGCGCATCCGGGATGACCATGCCACCTACATTCCTTGCATCGTATGACTTCCGGCTGTGCGGATGGCAAGCCATTAATTACCTCTTGTACTGCGCTCCCATATTCTTCCTCGATGTTGAATCCAAAATGGCTGTTTATTGCCTCAATCGCCTCCTGTCTGCTGATTAAGTCCATAGCGCACCTTTTACCTTTCGTCTGATTTCCTTGCATACTCGCATAAGGCTGTCCTCATACGGTTCTCGCACATGATTCCTATCTACTTCCTCGCACACCTCTTCTTCTCGCTCCATCGCCGCAAGGAATATCCTCTGTTCTTTATCGGTTAGCGGTTCTGGCTGTGTGGACGGCAAATCTTTGAGTCTTTCTGTAAGTGGCTTCCCGTTTTTCCCATCGCTCATACTATCCTTCAGCCAAGCAACCACTTCATCTATTGCCGCCTGTCTGCCAATCGAATCATTCATTCGTCCCGCCTCTCTGCTCTACTGCAAAAGTCATTCGCGCCCATGCTCATATCGCAATATTGACACCCAATTTCTTCCTCTGGATAGTCATCCATGTTTTGGCTTTGCCATACTTCACTGAACATCCAGTCATATGGCATCCAACATTTACAATCCTTACACCTTATGATCTCTGGCTGTGCGGATGGCACTCTTTTTATGCACTCACATATTTCTGACAATGCAGGATTTCCAAATGGCTTCTTCGCCCACAATTCAACAATGCTATCTGTCACATCATGCCTATCAATCAAATCACTCATCCTGTCCCCTTTCTGCCCAGTTACAGAATCCGTCTTCTGGCTGACCCATATTTGTAAACTCACATGCCATCCCTGTGTCTGCATCGAGATACCAATGCTTACAATCCTTGCAATAGATGATTTCTGGCTGTGCGGATGGCAACGCCCTGATACACTTTGCGATTTCTGAAAACTTCATGTTTCTATACAGATATTTGTTGTCTTCTTCGGCAAGCGCCCCAATTGCCGCCTGCCTGCTGATCAGATCGTCCATAATATACCTCCATTAAAGATTTCCCTGCTCAAACAACTTATACACCTCCATCGCCTCACGGCACTCTTCCGGAGTGCCGATGTCCTCATACATACCAAGCTTGCGGATCACCCGGAACGTAATCTCGAAAAACAAATCATATGTCTTGTAAGGTGCTACGATAGCATCCAGTCGGCTCTTCAGCATATAGTCGCCTTCATGGAGTCCTTCTTCGGTCAGGCGTTCTGTCTTCCAGTTATCACTCATCGTCCCCCCTCCTAGCTGCGACCGCCAGAGCGATGACGATGATCCCGATCGCGATCCCCACAAACATGCCGCATCCAAATGTAAAAAGTTTATCAATCATCTGCAATCGTCCTCCTCGATCTCCGCGTCTTCCAGAGCTTGCCCCGCCAGTGCTTTCATCCCGGCAGTCAAGTCTTCCTCTCCGTCACCGGCATAATACACGTATGTGACAGTGACCAACTTCGTCCAGTTAGGAACATCGATTTTTATTCTCACGCTGCGCCTCCCTTCTCTTTGCCAGAAGAGCCTCCCCGTTATCCACAGGGAGAAGCTCCTCGCCTCGCATCCACTTGAAAGTCGTGTAGTCGTTAAAGCTCACCGCATACTCACCGTCTGGCGTTATGCCCTTGATCTCCCCGATCGCGATCACCACGTCTCCGCACTTCATTCGCTCACCCCTATTCTGACCCACACTCCGGGGACAGGCCCCTTGCTCTTGGTCATCGTCTCCTTGCGGACCTGTGCCGTGTGCCGCCAAAATCCTGCTTTCCGTAAGCACTCCTCGAAAAGCACCATGTCCGGCTTTCGCGCGAGCATCGGATCCAGACCCGCGAAAACCCACTCGGTATCCAACGTCACCGATCTGCCGCGGATCGTCTCATCCGGTCCGTAAATCCTCCGGGCTTTTTCCAGCTTGGAGACCAGCTCCCTTTTTATCTCCGGAGTCACCACCGGCACCATTGGCAGGAAAAATTCAACTTTCATTCTGAGCCCTCCTCAGACAGTTGTTGACAGTCCCATGTGCTACGCCAAGCCTTGCCGCTATTTTGTCACACGAGACTCCCAGTGCTCTCAGGCGCTGCATTTCCGCAACCATCTCCGGCGAGGTCCTTTTGTAGCGCCCGCCTTTTTTGCCGCGCACAGGTTCTTCCGGCGTCGTGTCCCTCAATCCCTCTGCCGCGATGATCCGCGACACTGCTGCCACGTTTACCCCGGTGATGAGCTCGATGTCCTGGAGCGACTTCCCGGACATGTACAGATCGATGATGATCTCTCGGTGCGACTTAAGCTTGACCTCTGCCTTTTTTATCCACCCGATCAGCCCAGCCATGCAACGCGGGCAAAAATCATTTTGCGAAGTTATGTCGCACTCATCAGTCCCGGGATCCACGTGACCGCCATAGAGCCGAATCGGCTCCGCGGTCTTTTCTCCGCACCTGTCACACGTATACTCATTCTTCATCCGGTACCCCCACTCTGGCGATCTCCGCTCCAAGGGAAAGATACCCTATAGCATCGATCCAGCTGTCAAGGTGCCCGTAATAACTCCCCTGTATCCGAGCGATCTTAAAGAGCGCCATCATGCAGGCGACGTCCTCCGCTCCGATGTCGGTCTGCAGGTACGCGGACCATAATCTTGCGATGTCGCTAAAATTGTCCATGGCGTCTCCATAGGTCTCCTGCCGGTCGCCGGTGACAATCTCCTTTGCCTGGTCAAGGACCTGTGCTCTCGTTACCATTCGCCGTCCTCCAATCTCTCAACTACCTTTCCACCCTTGTGCCAGTACACGACCCACTCATTCGACGCCCGGTCTCTGTAAGGCGTTCCGACTGCCAGGAGTCTGAGCATGTTCCGGTCATAGACCGTCGTACAAAATTCTCTCCGCTTGACCGTTTTTACGTTGAAGATTTCCAGCAGGTCCATGTTGTACGTTTCCGGGCTTGCATAATGCCCCCATGCCGGAGTGAGCCTCGCTCCGTTGATAGCCTCAAAAACAGCCACCACCTCAAAGTTGACGATGCCCGCCAAATATCTCAAACGCTCCGTGATCTTGTCGCTCTCGGGCCCGACGGGGAAAAAGCAAAACCCTATTGCGTCGGTACGCTGTCCCTGATGCGTTGACAGATTTCGCAGGACGTCCCCGCGCCTGAATGCGATGAGCTCGTTTTTGCTCATGCATCTCATCACTACAAATCTACCCATTTTTCTTTTTCCTCCCACGCGTCTCCGGAATCGGCAGCTCTCTCGCTTTTCGGGATGAGGAGGGCTCATCACCCTCCCGCTCCCAGTGCCAGCCGCTCCGATCCTTGATGTCGTACAGTGTGCCGGATCCCGACTTGAACGCCTTGCGCTTGTAATCCTGCACCACGGTCCCCACTATCCTCTGTCCTGTCGCGTCGTGCACCAGTGCAACCGACGCGCCGGCCTTTAAACGTTTGGCGCTTAATGTTGTTATCATGTCTCGCCCTCCATCTCGTCTACGACAATGTCAAAGATGGCATTCAGAAAACCGTCCCAGTCAACTTTTATTCCTTCGTCCTCGAGCTGCTTTCTCATGTCGCGGCCCACAGCAATCAGCGCCCGGACGATGACATACCATTGCGCAACCGGAGTGAGATTGATATTGTCCTGCACCACTGCCTCGGTCGTTCCGTGCGGTATGTTTACCTGCAGGCAGATATCCGCGGTGTTCATGTAGTTTTCCATGATGAGCTTACAAATATCCTCCATATGTCCCCCTCCTAAAACTCCCGCAGAAAATCTTCAAGATAAACTGCGCAGTCCTCGCGCGAGTATCTATCGTCATTCGTGAGCATCATCAGGAGATGGTCCAGCACCTCCGTGATCTCGTCATGTGCATCATCAACTGCTCTCTTCAATTTTTCCCAGTCCACGATTATTCACCTCCATAAGAATGTCGCGCACCTTTTCCGGCAGCGCGTCGATTGTTCTCTTGCGTTCCTGCACAGCGCGATAACTGCGCAGGAAATTGCTCTGCATCACGGTTTCCGTTTCATCTTCAGGCGCCATTGCCCACGCCCTTAGCTGGTCAGGCGATCCGACTGCTTTTCGCACGTCCTCCGGCAGTTTTTCATATTCTGCTTTTGCACCGTAGATCCCATTCCTCAGAGATCTCCGGACCATGTCCCAGGCTTCGAGCTCTGTGCGTCCCTCCTTCTTCGGGATCGTGGCGACGAGTTGGCCTGGAGTAGGTGCAAAGGCGTGTCCGGCCATGATGTACGTCTGCAGTGCTGCGCTGACTATCTGGTATGTATAGTCAGCGAGGAGCGCTGTCCACAGGTCGATCGCGTCTGCCATGCTGGGCGGCTGATAGTTCGGCCACACTGTGCATATGGCTGTAATGATTCTCTTCGTTTCCTCTCGCGTCATGCTTCCCCTCCTAAGCGTTTTTGATTTCGTCCAAGATGTTTCTCTTGGTGTCTGGCTTTTTCAGTTCATAGATGTCCGTCCATGCATTCCTGGTCGACTGATTCAGAATCTCGACTGCGGTGCTCACGTTCACGTTTCCGAACATGTCCTCTGCCATTTTGCGGAGCTTTCGTTCCATAAGGTCTTCAGCATGAGCTGTCATTTTTTTCCCTTTGGCTTTTCTCATCTCCACAAAATCAGCCCATGCAGACTGTATCTCCGGATCGTCGAATCGCGCCTTCTCTTTGTCTAGTCTAGTCTTGTCTTCGTCTAGTCTAGTCTTGTCTTGTCTAGTCTTGTGCTTTTTGATTTTCAAAACCCCGGTTTCTGATTCTTCAAAAGGGGGGTTTTTAATTTCAGAAAGGGGGGTTTCTGAAATTGATAAAGGGGGGTTTTGTTTTCTTGGCCTCCCGCCTTGCTTCCCGTGTTCCACGTTGCTTATTGATATTTCGATGTTGGCCCTGCACGCCTCAAAAATCGCCTGCTGCCAATTATTTAAATCCGTCGGTTCCACATCGGAGAACATGTAATCGAGCAGAGCAAATACTAGCTCCTCTCTTTCGTTTCCGGGAGGCAAGGACTTAAGTGCTTTGTAGTAGCTCTGAAAGAACGTCATACTGTCGCGCATCAGTTCCATCCTCCATAGATCCGGAGCCAGTCTTCCAGCTCCATGGTTACTAGTATCTTGGCGTGGTTTTTGCGGTGCATGACCGTCGGCAGCTCTCCGGGCCTTGCGTCCTTTTTTGCCTGCGCCATCCAATCATAGAGGCGCATTTGCTCGACGTGTTTTGCCTCAATATGGATCCCAGGCAAACCGATCACGTCGGCCTCGATGCGTCCGTCCTTCTGGCAGGTGCGCCGGCAGTCATACCCCGCTGCTTTTAATTTGGCCGCAAGTTCACGCTCGAACCTTGCGCCCTTGTCTCTCTGCATCTTTCCCATGGCCTTAGTTAAACGGCAGCCCCAATTCGTCGGGGTTGCCCGTGAACGACATAAAGCTTTCATAATCCTTCTGGGCTTCTGGTTCTGCTGCCTTCTTGGATTCGACAAATTCGTGCCGGTCCGCGATCACGTCCGTGGTGTAGATCTTGGTTCCGTTCTTCTCGTAGCTTCCGGTTCTGATCCGGCCTTCGACCAGGATCTTTGTTCCCTTCTGCAGGTACTTCTCCGCGAACTCCGCGGACTTTTTAAAGGCTACACACGAGATAAAATCCGCCTCGTCCTTGTTTCGGTCCACCGCCAGCGTGTAACGCGCTACCGGATCGCCGTCGTTGCTCCGTCTTACGTCTGGATCCTTCGTGAGTCTCCCGATCAAAATCACCTTATTCATTCCAGCCAATTACCTCCGTGGCATCTGCCATACCATAGTCATCGCCCAAAAATCCGTCCATTTCCGGTTCAAAGGGTAAATCATCATTTGCTTCGTTTTCGTCGGTTTTTGCGCCTTTCGCTTCCCTTGCGGTGGTAAGTGACGCGATAGATTTTGCTCTATGCTCCGGAGACTGCTCGACTTTTTTGCGAGGTCTCCGGAAGAGTACGCATCCAAGAGGCACATGACCAACCACAGATCCGTCTTTGTTCTGGGCAGTGATCACAACTCCCTCGACTCCTTCTTCTGCCATCTTTAGCAGCAGGCTCTTTTCTTTTGTCCTGGCTGGGAAAGTAACCTCAATGTAATCGCGTCCCCTGAGCCAGTTCATATCAAACTCATCCATTGCTTTACTCCACGTAAATGTAATTCTTCCCGTATCGCGCCATGAACTCTTCGCGGGTATGCGTCTTCTCATACTCTCTTTGCCCTGCTTCGTGCAGCAGTGCCCTCAGCGATCCGTCCACGTCATGCACGAGCTCGTGGCACTCTCTGCACAGCGTGACGGTCAAACCGTCCTCATCCGACAGTCTGCGATTCGGGCCCCCGAAAATGTGATGGGTGTCCAATCTTCCCCCGCATCCGCAGATAAAGCACTTTCCATCATTTTCCCCCAACAAGTCTTTGCACCTCCTCTGGCGGCAGCGTCTCGATGCCGTTCTCTTTGCACTCGCTGATCAGTCCTTCGATCAGCGTATACATCTCTTTGCTGTTGTAACTGTGTGATCCTCTCAAGAGGATGTAAGTTCTGTACATCCCGTCTTTTCCGGTCTTAAGCTCGGAGGTCGGTTTTAGGTGGTTGTATTCGTCCTCATCGACGATCCTCTGGGTATCATCCGCTTCCCGGATTACCACATACACCATCTTCCCGCCGATGACTTCCGGCTGTCCGTAGCGCCGCAGCATAAGGTTATGCAGATACGCCTTTGATAGCCTCAGCTTGTCTCCCAGGCGGGAGAGAAGCACCCAGTAATAATCATTTGCGCTGAGGCTTCTCTTTCCTTTGTTTTCCTTGACCTCGATCCGGAGCGGTTTCCCTGCCAGCTCGTTCAGGGGCTCCGGATCCTCGACAAGGTTAAACTGTATGACAGGCTTGCCGGTCTTATAATCCCGGCTCATACCCGCCAACGTGCCCGTGTACATCATCCCTGTAATCTCCGTACCGCTTCCGCGTACTGTGCTCCGGTCAGGTTCGGCCATGTCGGGAATACCTTAAGCACGTCATATCCGCGCTTTTCGCAGAGGGTACGCAGAACAGTCTGCTCTTTCTCGCTGATGTATTCCGTCGCTACGCACATATCGTAAACCGGTACGCGCTTACCTCTGTCTACCCTGACGATTTGCAGGCGGGTGATCTCCCTGTCCGAGTTGTAGCCGATTTCCGACACCTCGAAACGGTCAAAGCATTTTCCATCCTTGATGTTGCACATTTCGGCAGGTATCCACGTAAACGGCGCCGTGTAAAGTTCTCTTCCAATCGTTTACTCTCGCCCTTCTTTTCGAGCGAGAACTGACTATATCTTAACCGCGATAGCGGTCAATCCTTTTCGAACGGCGTACCAATAGCCGCCCTACTCTTTTGCAAGATAGTCGATACAGGTTCAAACATAGTTCCACGGATAACCGCCGATAGTATGCCTTTTCCCGTTACAAACTGATGAAACACCAGCAATGCCAGAAACTTTGTTTTTTACCAGCCCCTGTGCCGCAAGCCATTCTCCTGCGTCTGAAATGCTTTTAAAAGCATGTATTCCGTTCGACACTGCTTTCCTTGTTATTTCGCTGTGCTCACGCAAAGGCCACTGATTGATTCCTTTGTGATACGCATGTTTCATATTTCCTGAATGTGTCACCCATTCAAGATTGCTAAGACAGTTGTTCGCCCTATTGCTGTCCTTGTGATTGACTTCCGGTAAATTATCAGGATTTGGTATAAACGCTTCTGCGACAAGTCTATGCACAGATGTCCTCACAGTACTTCCAAGACATTTGTTTTCAAACTTCACGCGAATATAGCCATTCTTTTCAAGGTATCCGTGCACCGGTTTTTTTGATTTAACATTCCTGATTTCGCCTTTTTCGTTGATTTCATAAAGATATTTCAAGGACTTGATTTTTCTGTATTCGCTCACTTTTTCACCTCCTTTCTCTTGGCGGTTCTATGTTTGCTTCCCACGGGATTCCCGTTTCAGAGTCCCCCGTTAGCTGACGCATATTTTTTCTTTACTTGCGTCAACCCCGGTGGCTACCGGAAAGAATTGTAAGGGCATTGATTAAATACCCCAGTTAAAGCATGCGCGTTTGAAGCTGTCCGACGCGAGGCCCTTCTCCTTTTCTGTGTTGGACTCTGTACCCGTGTCCTCTTTCGAGATCCACTGCTTTTTCTCATCGTCCCAAATTGAGACTACGCAGTTTGCGTTGTCTCTTGTATGGGATCTCGTCCAGTTCATCGGCCCCACCGTTTTGTCGAGCAGGGCCATGTCTACACGTGCATTCTTGTAGAGCAGCAGCACGAGTCCGTTGCTCTTGACCGACTGGATCCTGCAATCGATGTCCTTTGCCCGCAGCAGCGGGAATTCAAGTTTCATTGTGCTCCTCCTTATATCTCCAAGCGTATCCGTAAGCTGTCCAGTGCCGGCTATGCTTATCCCTCTTTCCTTCGTGGTCTTCACAAACGAGCCTGATCGTTGACGGATCGCCGTACATAGCCCGCCCGGCATCAGCGATCGATTCAAACTCCGCGATCACTTCCAGCGTGTCCCTGTCCAGCTGGAGCACTGACCTTTTTGCTCTCATCGGATTCTCAGGCTGGTGCCCTGCTCCAGGTGCGCGATCCCTGACAAATCATGTCCGTCCGTGATCGCCTGCTTGATCGCTGTCTTGTCAACCTTCGGCGGCTGCGGGATCAAAAACTGTTCAGGGATGTTATCAGTCTCCAGCACCACAGAGGGCGGGTTCTTCTGGATACCGAACGAAAACAGCGTAGTCTTGATCTTCGCCTTGCCGGTCAGCTCCATCGCATATTTGAGCCGGTTCTTCAGGTAGTCGCTCCGGCTCTCCAGGAGTCTGGCTCTCTCCTGCAGTCTGGCTGCCTCCGTCTTGATCGCGTCGGCCTCTGCCTGCATGGTCTTGATCACTTTGGCGTATCCGTCCGCCTTCTCTTCAATTTCTCCTTCCAGACCCTCCAGCGTGTCGCTCACCGCCTGTTCGTCAGCGTCCGGATCTTCTGCCAGGGTAAGCAGTTCGAGGTACTGCCCTGTAAGTTCGTATAGCGTCATCAGATCACCCCCAATACCATCAGCGTGATCCCGCTGCCGATCAGGCACCCGCTGACGAGCATCAGTGCAGCCATGATCCGGCCATATCTCTTTTCGTGCTCCAGCGCCTCGATGTGTCTGATGCGGGCCGACTTCCTCCGATTGAGCGACCCCTGTGCCATGTACTCGATACGGTCCATGTGTCTCCTTTCCGGGCCAATAAAAAAGGCCCCTTGCCGGGACCTGTTGAAAATGTCCCCGGCCTGTTAATGTGTTACGGCTCTTATCTGAGCCAACTCGCAATCATAACGCCGAACGTAATGCCGGCGAAAAATGCGCTTGCTACATAGTACAGATACTCCAGCTTAAGGCGGTCAATAGTGCGGGCCTGCTTTGCGGCCTGCGCAATCGCCATCCTCTGACGGCTTGCCCGCCACTCGCTGACCTTGCCCATCGGGCTAAAGTCAAGCACGCGCTCCGGCTCCGCCTTTTTCGGCGCTGCCTTCCTGGTCGGCTTCGTAGCCGGCACCATCGTGGTGGTTTCTACAGTAGTTTCTGCTGCCTTGGTTGCTGCGGTTTCAATCTTGCTCATTGCCTTTCTTGCCATGGTGTTATCTCCTTTCAAGTTGAGACCGGGGGACATTATTCAGTTTTGAAATGTGCGAGGATTTATATTCAAAGTTCATCATGCGGTTTTGCCCTCTATCTCAACCCGATCAGGGGATTGTTTAATTGTTACCTTTATTTGCTGGCCTGTCTTGCGGCTGAGGATGATGCTCAGCGCTTCGGCCAGTCTGTCCTTGTCCGGCTGGTTCATCTCCCCACCTCCTTGGTGACTATTTGTCATCGCCTGTCGGAATGCGGAATGTGATTATTCATCAACCTTCTGCCGAAAAAAAATATCCTCCCGCTCCTCCGCTGTGAGACGGAGATAGTCGGATATCGCAGCGACTTCGGACATTTTGAACTGCAGATCTCCGTTGATCTTCCGTGTAAGCGTGTACGGTGCAATCCCTATCCGATCAGCCACCGCCCGCAGCTTAATGCCGCGGTCTCGTATAACCTCCGATAGTGTCATGCCGGCACCTCCTTTCTTTTGTTTGTACTGGTCTGTCGACCGATCCCACGCGGCCGGATTTGCACCGGCCTTTCAGCGTCTTGCCGTGGTTTAGTGGATCTCTTGGATGCAGCGGTCATCATCGATCACTTTGATGTAGGCGTTTTCGTAACCTTCCGCCTTAAGTTCCCGGACCATCTGCATCGCCATATCCAGGTCCCAGGCTCCGGTACCCAGATCATCGTCCTGAGCGTCTATCACGACTGCATACCACTTTCTGCTTCCCATGTGCTTTCCTTTCTGGCCTGCCATCATCAGACCGGGTAGGCCGTTTCCCGGTTACGGGCTTGCGCCCGTTTCGGCTTTACTCTGCGATTGCCTGCAGCTTTGCGTCGATGATTTTGTACAGTTCCTCCGCTTCCTCGTCCGTCAGGCTCCGAAAGTCCCGCCTGCTTACCGTAACGCCGCATCTGGCAAATTCCAGCCCGGCTTTCGTGGTCGTGGTCTTAAGCTCCTCCAAAATCTCTGCATAACGTGTCATGGTGCTTTCTCCTTTCGCGAGGTGATTATTTATCAACCACCCTCAGTATAACATAGGTTGATTATTTGTCAACCGTTTTTTTGCGTTTTCATCATTTTTTGGTTGCTTTATTGTCACCTTGGTGCTATTTTAAGATCGAAGGAGGTGATACCATGCCAGCGGCAAAGCCTGCTACAAGGAAAACGTTCGGCCAACGCGTGAAGCACCTGCGGGCAAAAAATAACATGACGCAGGAAGAACTAGCCAAACGTGTAGGTTATACATCAAAGTCGACCATAGCCAAGATAGAGGCGGACAAGGTCGGAGCAGTAAGTGACAAACTGAGCGAGCTTGCCGAAGCTCTGGGGACCACGGCTGACTACTTGCTTGGCGGCGACGAGGAACCAAAAGAAATCAAAGAAGTGCAGCGGATCATGAAAAGAATTGACAACGACAAGAGAAACCAGATCCTGACATTCGCGAGGTATATAGAAGTGCTCGCACAAAACAGCGACATCAGTCTGGTGCCGCAAAAAGGAAGGAGAATGAGCGATGATCAGAGCGGCAATATACGCAAGAGTCTCGACTGATCAGCAGGCCCAGGAAGGCGACTCGATATCCGCACAGCTCGACGCTTTACAGAAATATGTCAGCGACCGGCAGGACATGGTGCTTGCCGGCACTTATGTCGATGATGGGATCTCGGGCCGCAAGATCGACCGCGATGAGCTCCAGCGTCTCCTTGACGATGTAAAGGCGGACAAGGTGGACGTGATCCTGTTTACAAAACTCGATCGGTGGTTTAGGTCGGTCAGGCACTACGCCACGACACAGGACCTGCTCGATCAGCACAAGGTAACATGGACGGCGATCTGGGAGCCTGTCTATGACACCACCACTCCGACCGGGAGATTGATCGTCAATCAGATGATGAGCTTCGCACAATTCGAGGCCGAAAACACGAGTCAGCGAATCCGGTCGGTCATGGCCTACAAAGTCGCACAGGGAGAGGCCGTTACCGGTAGCGTGCCTTATGGCTACCGGATCCAGGACAAGCGCCTCGTTATCGTACCAGAGGACGCGGAAAAGGTCCGGGCCCTTTTTGAGCACTACCGTGATGGTGGATCTCTTAACGACTCGGTGCGTTTTGCGCGGAGTACCGGGATGCCACAAACAAAGCAGACGATCAAAGCGATTTTCCAGAATCGGAAGTACATCGGATACCACCGCGGGAATCCGAATTATTGCCCGGCCATCATATCGACCAGGTTGTGGGAGGATGTACAGCGCCGTCTGGCGACAAACATCAAGACGTCCACAAAATACGATTACTTATTTGTCGGCCTTGTGGAGTGCGCGTGCTGCCATCGCCGCATGGCGTCAGGGCACAGGATGATCAAAACAAGGAGCGCCAACTTTTACCGGTGCCCCAGATACTATGCAACCGCGGGGAGACCGAGGACATGCGACAACAAAAAATTTGCCTATGAATCACACGTCGAGGAGTATCTGCTCTCACACTTGCGTACATGGGCCCAAAATCGCGTTTTAGAGTATGAGGCAGGACAAACTATGGCAAGGGATAATTCGGCGCGAATTTCGGCCTTAAACAAGCGCAGGGAGCGTCTTACAGAATTGTACCTGAATGAGATGATAACGATGGATGATCTTAAAATGGAGCGGGAAAAGATAGACAAGGAAATGCAGGATCTGACAGAGGAACAGGTGCCGCTTAAGAAGGACCTGACAGCAATCAAAGAGCTGTTGGAGATCAAGGATATAGAGGGTCTGTATAACACGTTCAGCGCATCGGATAAGCGTTTCTTCTGGCGCTCGATCCTATCAAAAATAACGTTTGACGGGGCATCAATTAGCGTTGAATTTTTGTAGTGCTAAGTTATAGCGTCCACCTGGGCGATACCACTTTGCACTCATTCCGTAATATGTAAACGAAAAGGGGGAATAAAGAAATGTCACTGGAAGCAAAACTGCATCTTGCG
>JAGCAN010000121.1 GCA_017652685.1 Oscillospiraceae bacterium | reverse complement strand
ATTGCAAATGGAAATATGAGGATGATGGACGATCTCTTTGCGGATACCATTCCGGTTGGTTTCCTGCTGAACCTAATTGGTTCTGTGCAGATGGGGTGATGCGTGAATGACCTGCCCACGCTGCGGCTCCGACCAGAACACGGTCATCAACACCAGGCACAACCGCGAGCACACAGTCACCCGCCGGCAGCGCGTATGCACTACCTGCCGGTGGAGCTGGTACACCTACGAAACAATCAGAGAGGAGAATGGAGATGTTCGGAAAAACGAAACAACTGCCGCCGACAACTTTGCTGAAACCTGACCGGCCTGCTGGGCCTGTGTTCGTCGAGTTCCGCGGCGCGACAATGGACTACGACGATGAGGGTAAGCTGATCGACATCGTGCCCAGGGAGACGGTCGTGATCAACAGAAAAAAGGTCCGGGAAGGCCTGCGGCTCTGTGTGGCAAAGGACAGTATAGGCAAGTTTGCAGAACCTGGGTGTCTTCACTGCCCGTATAACGGGAGATTCTGTCAGCATCGGCTGATGAAGGAATGCCTCGAAATGCTGGACGAACCGGACTCCACGCTGGGCATGAAGATCACGGCAGCCGGTGGTATCACATTCACGGCAGCAGGTGACGCAGCTGACGGTGAACGGCGCGGCATCGTCATCGGAAAGGTCGCTATGTATGAAAAGATCTTTATGGATCTGTACATGGCCGGGCTGTTGTCAAAGGAAATCCGGAACATTTTGACCGGAGCAAAAGACGATCTGATCGGAAAAGCAGGTGATGACGATGAGTCCGGAACGTGAAGAGATTTGCAGGAACTGCACATACGGTAGATACTGATTGCCCGGATTAAGCACCGACAGAGATCGGCATCCGGGATATAACGGAAAGAAAGAGGTGATAAATAGATGGTTAATCTGTACCGTATGCGGATGCTGATGAGCAGGAAGACAGTGAAGCTGCTCTGGCGGATTGAACAGGAACAGGCCAGGGCGACAAAGGTAACGACCGTTCTGACCGGAATGCCGCACAGTGTCAGTGGTCACGATCAGGTCGCTGATGGCGCTATTAAGATAACTGAACTTAAGGAAGCGTACAGCGATACCGTCGCCGAACTGGAACAGATGAGGCAGGAGCTGCTGCCGCTGATCAATTCGCTGGACAATGTAGATCTCCGCGCGGCTATGCTCCTTCGGTATATCAAAGGACGCAGGCCGGAGGAGATCGCGGACGCGATCTGCCTGGCAGACCGGACGATCTATCGGTACCTTGTCCGGGCAGAAAATGAACTGTGCCGGCGGTATCCGGATAAAGTAATTCACGGCTGTCCTTAAAACTGTCAGTGACTGTCAGTAAACTTCCATGATAAAGTGTATGCGGGGATTCGGAGCCATGCCGGATCCCTTTCTGCTTCCTGATCAAGAAGAGGGTGCATCGTGCTACGCCTCTACGGTGCGATGCGGGAGCGGCGCAGCTGATGCACAAACAACTGCATTAAGAGGCGGGAAGCCGCTGTGTTTTGAGGAGGAGTCAGATGCCTGACATGAATTATCAGGGACGCCGGCACAAAGCATGGCGGGACAAAGTTCTCCGGCGTGCCGGCTACCTCTGCCAGGAGTGCGCCAGGTACGGCAGGCGGACAGAGGCCACGGTGGCACACCATATCAAGCACGCGGACGAATATCCGGAACTTAGATATGATGTCCGGAACGGCCGGGCGCTGTGCGCTGCGTGCCATAACAAAGAACACCCGGAGAAAGGCGGAGGTCACTTCTGAATGCCATATGTTTAGTATGCGGTACAGAGTTTGTTGTAAAACATAGCACTGCTGGTAAGTATTGCAGCCAGGCATGTTTTCATGAAGCAAACAAAGGATCAGAGCATAAGAAACGAACGCCGAAAAAGGTCTGTCCTACATGCGGTAAAGAATTTTATCCGAAGATAAAACAAAACCGCAAAACGTATTATTGTTCTATGAAATGTGCAGGAACGGAAAAGAAATATAAACAGTGTCCTGTATGTGGTAAAGAGTTTGTTTTTAATGCTGATCGATCTGAGTATTGTAGTGTAAAATGCGCTGCAAAGTTTTCTGGTGAGAAACGTAAGATATATTCCGATAAGAAGGCTGCAAAGAGAGCGCAATATGAACGAATGAGGGAAAGAACGAAATCAGACCGTGAGGCAAAACAACGAAAGAAAGCTGAAGAAAGGGCAGAGCGTGAAGCGCTTCGGATAGCAGAACAGGAACGAAAGAAAACTAAGAAGATTCATCCTTGTCCAGTATGCAATTCGACTACTGATAGATTAAAGTATTGCAGTGATAAGTGTTCTAAGAATGCGCAAAACAATAGGCATGAATCAATTAGACGCGCAAAGATAAAAGGTGCATTGGTTGATAGAGATATAAGCCTCATGGACGTTTATAACAACGACATGGGGATTTGTTATATCTGCGGGGAAAAATGCTCATACGATGACAAATATGAGCGAGATGGCACGGTGATTGTCGGATTAACTTATCCGACAATAGATCATGTTGTACCTCTGAGCAAGGGCGGATTGCATGCATGGTCGAACGTCAGACTTGCTTGTAAAGATTGCAATTCAAAGAAATCCGATGCTGTCTTATACCCCGCCCCCTCTGATAGACATGCCCGCGGGGGACGGACAT
>JAGCAN010000120.1 GCA_017652685.1 Oscillospiraceae bacterium | reverse complement strand
GAAACAGCTTCACTTTGTGTTCACACCTTCCTGTGTACAATCTGTGAGCTGCCCGGAAGGGGAAGACTCTTCTGTTTTGTTCCCCGGCAAAGACTGAAGGATGCCTGTGGCGAATGCACGATGACCGTCTTCTGAAAAATGTACGCCATCGTATGTCAGAGAAACATGCCATTTTTCGGCATCGGCAAAGAAGATGGCAAGCCTGTCAGCTAGTGCCTTGTACACGCTTCCGAGTTCTGAGGATCTTTTGATGATTTCCTGGCTTTGCACCCATTCTCCGAGTTGCATATGCGGGGGAGACACAAGGATGATATCAGAGTCCGGTGCAGAATCTTTGACCATTTGGACAAATCCGGCCATTTTGTCAGAGATCTCTGTAAGCGGTGTTCCCGCAAGAAGATCATTGCTCCCCAGCATTATAATTATGGTGCTGATGGGGAGATATCTCTTCAACAGTGTGCGGTATACAGGAAACAGATATGCTGCAGGGATGCAAAGCCCGTTTTCTCCGAAGTTGATTACCTCTGTTTCAGGATTTCTGATCAGGCTTGTCCAGCGGATTCCCTCCGGATAGCGTGCGCCGATGTAGGAGCGGGGATCAAACCCGTAAGTGTTGGAGTCACCGAGGCAAAGTATCCTTCTCATCGATGGAAATCCTCCTTTTCAGATGATCCCGTAAAACCGCAAAGCATTTTCAATTCCATCCTGATCGATATCTGTAGTCACGTAGTCGGCAACCTCTTTTACCTTTTCCTGAGCATTCCCCATTGCAACCCCGATCCCGCAGAACTGAATCATATCGATGTCATTTTCCGCATCACCGAAAGCAATGCACTCCTCCGGAAGTGTTCCTTCCTTCTCAATGAAATAGCGAATACCGGCAACTTTTCCCACGTCGTTGAGGATCAGATCGATACCCCGGTCGTTCCATCTCGCTATATGAATATTTGAAGGGATAATTGCCCGGATGCGGTCATCCTCTTCGGGGGTTACATAGGCAGTGGCCAGATAAATAGGGCTTCCGTCATAGGGGGCGATATTCGGGATCGGTGAAGAGATTGCTTTTTGTGCGCGGATGACGGTATCATTTACGAAATTAAGAGTCATTCCGCTTTCCTCTACAAGGAGGAGAGGAAGCTGGTGCTCTTTGAAGATAGTGATCAAAGCGCGGGTGGTATCTTCGGGAAAGGGGAAACCACACAAAAGCTGTCTGTTTTCATCAAGGCAGAGGTGACCGTTCAGCGTGATATACCCGTCAAAGGGAATATCTGCAATGGGGAGAAAGTCAAACTCCAGTTGATGCCGCCCTGTGCACAGATAGGTCTTGATTCCTTTTGCCCGTAGTTTACTCAGGCTGTCCCGTGCGCTTTTCGGAACAGATTTCGTCGTATGAGAAAGTAATGTACCGTCTACATCAAAAAAGGCCGCTTTAATCATTCAGTATACCGTTCCCGTAAAGTGTTGGATTTATAAATTTGTACTGCCGGAAAGATTATATCATTCCTGCTAAAATGCTGTAAAGGAACTTTTTGCAAATCTTTTGACGCTGACATTTTTGCTCGTTTGAGTCTGATTCACAACAGAGCAAGCCCACAGCAAAGATCTTTTTCCTCACTGTGGGCTTCAAATGTCCTTATTCATTTTTTGCTCCTGTTTGTTTAATTCTCTATATAAACTGAAGTACAATCCCCTTCAGGACAGGGTTTATTTATTTTGCAGTGTGCAGAACCTTGCGGATTGGATTACCAGATACGGTCCCAGTGGCAGCCGTTGCTGTCGATCAGGTGGTTGAATCCGTTCGGTGCAAACACAGTGCCGTTTGAAGTGCTCATAAAACCGTTGCTGTTGATGCCGTAGGTGTAGTTGCTGCTGTAAGCGGGATTCTTGGAACTGAATAAGGTGATTGTTCCGTTACCATATACGGTGAATCTTGCTCCGAGCTCTTTATGTTCGCAGCATTCCCAGGTGCCTACATAAGAGTTGAAATCAGCTTTTGCGGGTGCAGGGAGTACGGCGACCATCAATACCATAACCATCATAACGGCTACTGCAAAGCTTACGGATCTTTTCATAGTGTTTTTCATTTTTGTTTTCTCCTTTGTTTTTCGTTTTGTGAGCCCATGATAACATGAGAATCATCACACAACTGTCACACACAAAGCAGAAAAGAAAAATTTATTTTTGCCGGGTTCTGTTTCCCGGCTGTCTACGAAGCATAGGTTGTATTATCAGCGATCATGCGATATCATGACCTCAAAAGGAGGGATTCTTTATGAATCAATATGTGACGGGAGCAATGATCAGGCGGTTGCGGGAAAACAGAAAGATGACCCAGCATCAGCTGGCTGAAAAGATGATGGTCAGCGACAAGGCAGTCTCCCGATGGGAGACCGGACGGGGGTATCCGGATATCTCTCTTATCGAACCGCTTTCCCGTGCTTTGGGTGTTTCTGTTATAGAGCTGTTTTCCGGAGAGGATGTTGTAAACACCAACAAAGCATTTAATATGCTGCGCCTGAAACTTTATGTCTGCCCGATCTGCGGAAATGTGATTCAAAGTAGCGGCGAAGCTATGATCAGCTGTTGCGGAATCGTTCTTCCCGCCCTGGAAGCGGAACCGGAAGACGATGCCCATCGCCTGAACGTTGAACGGATCGAGGATGAGTATTACGTTACGATTCCACACGAGATGAGCAGATCGCATTACATTTCATTTATCCTGGCTGTAAGGGATAACGGCTGCGAAATTGTAAAACTGTATCCGGAAGGGAACGCTGAAGCCCGTTTTAAGATAAGCAGAACAAAATGCTTCTATTACTTCTGTAATCAGCATGGATTTTTCCGATATTCCGTATGATGAACAGGGTTTCTTTCACACAGAGTGGATAATCTACTGAATAGGCTTGGGGTTGGTGTGCTCGCTTTCAGTGATCCTGTTTCGCATGGCGGGAAAGGTAAGCCTGTTTTTCCCGTTCATCTTCTGCCTTCAAAGAGGAGGAATTGTGGATGCCGCCTAAAAATTCCAGATGGTGTCGGAACTCATGGTGCAGAATGCCGCGCAGAAGCCTCCGGGCTTCTGTTACATCTACGTCCGGATATGCTCGGTCAAAGGAACCTTTGAACAGCACGATCTGCCGTACGCCGGAATAAATCTGATATTGTCCCATGGTAAAGAGATCATTCTCCTTGGCATAATCAGGGATTACCAGAGCCTCCGATACGATCACACCGCCGGAGAGTTCCCGAAAAAACTCTTCCGGAAGCTCATCCATCAGTTCTGAAATGATACTTCTGTACTCTTCAAGACTGATCATAAAAGATCCTTTCGATTCACATAGTTACGTGGTCCATTTCACATGGAACTTCATCGTCACATACGCAGAATTGCCCTGCCGGGAGCGGCAGGGCACAAATTTTATTCCTCGGAATTCCAGGGGAGATCAACAGTGGTAATCACGTGCTTTGTAGCCGGGATTATTTTATGCAGCACGTCTTCCATGCGAAGCTTCAGCGAGGAAGTGTTTCGGCAGGGGTGACAGCCGAGGTATGCATCGGAAAGCAG
>JAGCAN010000119.1 GCA_017652685.1 Oscillospiraceae bacterium | reverse complement strand
GTCGGATCAGTGGAGCATCCGATGCTGGAAGCACATTTCATTGAGTGGATTATGCTGGAAACCAAACAAGGCCGGCAACGCAAAACGCTCAAACCCGGTGAGAAGCCAGTCGCCGTCTTTGCGCTGACTGATGGCGATGAAGTTGTCGCTGCATATGAATACTGCAACCTCCACGGGCTGTGGAAAGCTGAATGCTGATCAGGCATCAGGAAGTTTCCCTTTCTCAATTTATAAACCCGGAAACCGTATAGAACGGTCTCCGGGTTTTCTGATTTCATTGTTCGATATACAGCGGAAAGATGTTCTATTTTTGGGCAACGTAGGCATATCCGCACGCTCCCGGTCCCACATGGGCACCGATCGCCGCACCTACCTGCCACAGCTGAAGCGCAACGTTTGCGACCTGATGTTTGTTCAGATAGTCAGCAAACTGTTTTCCAACCTCCTGATCACTTGTATACATGACGTGAATCGGAAAAGCGGGATCCGGCGGACACTCCTCGATTTTTTTCAGCATATAGCTCATGCCGCGTCTCATCCCTTGTGCACGGCCCGGAACCGTTACCTGCCCTTCGTGTGTCACATACAGGATAGGTTTGATATTCGCAAGGGTTCCGATCGCATATGCCCTGCGGGATATTCTGCCGCCTCTGCGCAGGCATTCCAGTGTATCCATACAGGCATAGATCACAATTCTCTTTTTCAGCTCCTCAATTGCCTCGATAATAGCTTTCGCCTTCAGGCCCACATCACGCAGTAAAACGGCATGTTCCAGAAGAATCCTCTGTCCGCCGGTAGCCGTGCAGGAATCGATCACATAGCATTCGGAAAACTCAAGCATATCCTTTGCCAGCACAGCACTCTGGTAAGCTCCGCTGATCTTCGACGACATGGAGAGAAAGACCACCTGATCTCCGGCGTCTTTGGCATCCTGAAATGCATCAAGATAAGTCTGCGGCGTCGGTTGGGCGGTTTTGGGAAATTCTTTCTCCTTTCCCTGTAACCGGTAAAACTCCGTTTTAGTCAGGCTGACATTTTCATAATATACTTTTTCACCAAAGGCCACAGAAATGGGGATACAGGTTATCCCGTTTTTTTCATAGTCTTCAGCTTCCATATCGGCTGCCGAATCCGTTATCAGGCGTACCATATGGTATTCTCCCTTACACTTTCAATGATAAATCCTTATGGACTATCTTTTATCTTATCATACTGCCGCCTTTTTCACAAGAGAAAATCCTTATGAGGCATCCTCGGTTTTCTTTGCTTCCAGATGCCCAATCATCAGATCACAGATTTCATCCATGTCTCCGACGATTCCGTAATCGCAATAATGGAAAATAGCGGCATCCGGATCCTTGTTGACAGCCACAACTTTGTCACTGTCCGTGATTCCAGTCACGTGGTTCACTGCGCCGGAAACCCCGAACGCAAGATACAGCTTCGGTTTCACCACGACACCTGACTGCCCGATAACCAGTTTGAAAGGAAGGATTCCGCGGTCGAAAACCGGCCTTGTGCAGCCGACCTTTCCGTTGAGCAGAGAAGCGAGTTTTCTATAACGAGGAAGAGCATCGGCACCTTTGATTCCGCTTCCGACACATACAATTACTTCCGCGTCTGCAATGTTGAGGCTGTCATCCAGATCTTCCGCCGTAAAGGATAGGACTTTCGTCCGAATCTGATCGACCGGGAAGCCAATTCTCTCCCGGATGATCTCATGTTCCCTTCTGCCGGATGGCTGATATTTAAAGGTTCCAGGACGAATCGTCCCGACCTGCGGCCGAAGCTCAGGTACCGTAATAACAGCCATCATCTTTCCGCCGACTGCCGGCTCAACAAATTCAATATCTCCTGTTTTCTCATTATAAATCAACTGTGTCGCATCGGATGTGCAGCCCGTAAGCAGCCTGCAGGCGAAACGGGGTGCAAAATCTCTTCCTGCAATTGTCCCTCCGACGAAGACCGCTGACGGCATATACTTCTTACACAACTCCGTAAATAGATGGGTATAGGCATCCACACTGAACGTCTCATATCCCTCACCGGAAACAAAGATCAGTTTTTCTACACCGGCTTCGAGCACTTTGTCCAGTTCTTCCTGCGGAAGGTCGTTGACGATAACTGCTGCAAGAGCATCTCCGGAAGCCTCACAGAGTTTTCTCGCTTCGGAGCAGAGCTCCAGGGAGACCGGGTGGATTTTCTTTCCATCGTGCTCGATGTATACCCACATATCCCGATAATCAGTTTTCTTCATGGTACCCCTCCTTACACGATGCCTTCCAAAAGGGCAAAGAGCTTATCCACATCTTTTTCAGGGCTTCCTTCCTGTAGGATAAATCCGGATTCCCCAACCTCTGGAGGATAAGTTCTCGGAACTTTTGTGGGTGAGCCCGGATCACCGATTTGAGCAGGGTCAAGATCCGGAATCGTTTTGGAATTGAACCGGAGAATCTCAGCGGTTCTGGATGCTTTCCAGTTCTTCAGATTTGGAATGCGAGGATGAAAATTCGTTTTCTCCACAGTTATCAGTGCAGGAAGCCTCGCTTCTGTTTTCTCGATTCCGTTTTCAAGTTCCCGCTCAACCGTTACCAGTTTTTTACTTTCATCAACTTCACACAGGGTCAGCACACCACTGAGCAGGCTGGCGTCGAAGCGTTCGGCGAGCTGGCTGGCCATCTGTCCGGTAGCCCCGTCAAGGGACTCTTTCCCGCAGAAAATAAGATCAAACTTCCCAAGCTCTTTTGCAGCTGAAATGATGACGTAGCTGGTGGCCAAAGTATCAGCGTTTGCAAATGCCCGGTCGGAAAGCAGAACAGCCTGCTCGGCTCCCGCTGCCAGGCATTCCCGCAGTGCTTCTTCTGCCATATCAGGTCCCATCGTGATGCAGGTGACTTTACCCCCATACCGTTCTTTCGTCATTACCGCTGCTTCTAAAGCGTTGGCATCCAGTGGATTCAGAATCGCCGGAACTCCCTGTCGAATCAGGCTTCCGGTCTCCGGATCAATCTTAACCAGATTCACATCGGGAACCTGTTTTACACAGCAAAGAATATTCAGCATGCCTCTGCACCCCCTTCCAGGTCATGGCAGACTTTTCCGGGATTCAGGATTTCATTCGGATCAAACACCGTTTTGATCTGCCCCATAATTGCATAGGCCGTATCCCCGACCGATTCCCGAAGATACTGTTTTTTTGCATGGCCGATGGCATGCTCACCGGAGACCTGTCCTTCAAACTCCGTACATTTTGCATAGCTGGCATCCATCAGTTTTTTGACTCTCCGTTTAAATTCCTCTTCTTCCAGATCATTGGAGCAGCAGTAGATGTGCAGATTTCCGTCTCCCGCATGACCGAAGGATTTGATATAGACACCCTGTTTGTCCGCCTCTTCATGCACATAGACAAGGAACGGTGCAATCTTATCCACCGGTACTACGACATCCATTTCATCCAGAAGCTTCGACTGTGCCTCAATAACCGTCAGGAAAGCACTTCTCGCTGCCCATACGTCCTTCTTCAGTGTATCCGTCCAGATCACGAGGGTATCATAGGCACCGGCTTTTTCCGCCACTTCTCCAAGCCGATCCATCTTTGGCAGGAGTTCCTGTTCATTATTCCCGACAAGTGTTACCAGAATATAGGCACCCGCTTCTTTCCCATTGACAACTGTCGGGAAAATGTGGTTGCCGGTAAATTCAGCTGAAGAGTCAATGACATCCCGTTCTGCAAATTCAATAGACTGCGGATCAAGATTGGCGAGCTTGATGGATGGAACAGCTGCAATTGCCGTGGCGATATCGTGGAACGGCAGCATGAGCGTCACGTCTTTTTCCGGTTTCGGAATCAGCTTCAGCGTCAGCTCGGTAATGATTCCGAGCGTTCCTTCAGATCCGACCATCAGGTGAAGGAGGCTGTATCCGGAAGACGTTTTGCAGACGCTCTTTCCCAGCTTGATGATCTCCCCATTCGGCAGGACGACCGTCATTGCCATCACATAATCTCTTGTGACGCCGTACTTGACGGCTTTCATTCCTCCCGCATTGGTGCTGACGTTTCCGCCGACTGTTGCTGTCTTCTCACCGGGATCAGGCGGATACATCACGCCGTGGGCAAGTGCATCTGCAGCCAGGTCACACAGCAGCACACCCGGCTGGATCCTGACACAGAGATTCCTCATGTCATATTCCAAAATCCGGTTCATTCTCTCCGTTGAGAGAACAATCCCGCCGTGCACCGGAACACAGCCTCCCACAAGCCCGGTACCCGCTCCCCGCACGGTGACAGGGATCTTCCTGTCGTTACAGAGCTTCATGATCTCCGAGATTTCTTCTGTTGTTTCTGCAAGACAGACTGCCTCTGGCAGATATCTGCCGTAAATCGGCATCTCGTCATGAGCATAGTCCGGTTTGACAGCACTGCCTGCAAAGAAACGTTGTTTCCCAACGATTGCCTGCAGCCTGTCCGCAACATCTGGTGTCAGTCTGTTATACTTTGCCATAAGACCCTCCTTATTTTTAAAGAATTTAGGAGTTGCCGGAGTGTTGTACAATACACTGTTTTTCCAGCTTTTCTGTTCCTATTATTATAGGAGATTTAACAATCTGTCAAGTCCTTTCGTAAAAACAGAAACTCACATGAAAAGGCTGTTATTACTCCTTTCATGTGACTTTCTTTGGAAACAGGAGAGAGCCTCTCTGTTATCTATTTGATGTAAAAAAGATCTTTATAAGAAATTGGCAAAAACAGATGCACCAACGACTGTCAGCAAACCGGAAACGACAATGGCAAGGCTGCTCATGGCTCCTTCCAGCTCTCCCCACTCCATCGCCCGTGCTGTGCCGATAGCATGGGATGCCGCTCCCATGCCAAGCCCTTTTGCGATCGGCTCCGTGATGCGGAACAGCCTGCAGACAAGATCGCCCGAAACATTCCCAAAAATTCCGGAGAGGATGATCACTGCTACAGTAATGGAAGAATATCCGCCCAGTTCTTCCGAAACTCCCATTCCGATTGCCGAGGTAACGGATTTCGGAAGTAGTGTAACGTATTCCTGATGGGAAAGCCTGAACAGGGCAGATAGGGCAAGCACAGAAACAAGGCTCGTCAGCACCCCTACTGCCAGTGCACAGAGAATAGCCAAAAGATTCTGTCGCAGCTTTTCAAGCTGTGTATACAGAGGAATTGCCAGACAGACAGTTGCCGGGGTCAACAGATAACTCAGATATTTTGCGCTGGCATTATAGCTGCTGTAGTCGATACGGAAAAGCTTCAGCACCGCGATAACCAGGAGAATAGCGATCAGCAACGGATTGAAAATTGCAATCTTAAACCGCTTCTTCAATGCCATTCCGATCATAAATCCGAGGAAGCTGATCACCACACCGAAGGTGGTAGAAGAGAGGATCAGGTTATTCATTCTCTTTTCCCCTTCTTCGCAGAATGCGCTGTGCTGTTCGCCCGGTTATCCCCATTACAAGCACTGTCGTCACCGGGATAATCACAATCAGAGGAAAGAGAATCGGCCGAAGCACATCCCAGTTTTCCATCAGTCCCACCGTCGCAGGAATAAACATGATCGTCATAATCTCAACGAGAAACTCTGCCGTCTCCTTTACCTGCGGCAATTTCACAATTCCTGTGACCAGCAGCAGGAACATCAGCACAAGCCCGTAGATGCTTGCCGGGATGGGAAGCGGGATAAAATATTTCAGGATCTCCGCAACACAGGTAACGGAGAGAATAATCAGCATTTGTCGAATGTATTTCACAGGTAATCCCTCCTGTTTTTTCCAATTATAATACGGTGTGAGCACTACTGTAAACCGGAAAATTACCCGGAATAAAAGAACGTTATTTCTTTCGTTATAAGTACTGTTTACCATAGTGAAAAGCGGCGCTTGAAAGCGCCGCTTTAAGTAATACAACGAGAGCTGTTTACGGGCAAACCGCAAAACCCTGGCCCCACAGGCACCCGCCGCAGGTCGGTGCAGGGCTGCCGATGCAGTCCGTTTCGTTCTCTTTCAGCTGTTCACAGCCACCGCAGAACAGGCACGGTGAAAAATAAAACTCATGTACCCGCTCCCGAAAGTTGCGATACTCTTCACTGTTCCATATCTCTTCAAGACTTTGTCGATAGACATTTCCGAAAGAATGATGACGGATTCTCCGTTTATGGTCTCCAAGATAGGTGTCTGCTGTATGCAGGAGCCCCATGCAGGGAGAGACATCACCGTCCCAACGGACAAAACACTGCCCTTCTTCAATAAAACGGCAATAGTTTATTCGTCTGGTGACGGGTTTTCCTTTCCAGGAAAACAGCTCCGCTTCCAGGAGGCTTTCCTCATTGGGAAACAGCTCTTTCTTATAGCGCTCGGAGAACTTGAACATGGGAAACTCGATGCTTTCATCCACTTTTTCAAAACGCCAGACCGGGCTTTTCCCGTCAGTATACGCTTTTATGCCTGCTACATCACACATTGGCCAGAGAGCCTGTGCTATATCTTCCTGCCGGTTTGGAATCATATGGCTCAGATTCAGGTCGTCGGCCTGAAAGCGTTCTGCAAAATCTCGAATTCGGCGGAGGCTGGCAATATTGTCACGCATAACAACGGCAGTCATCCCCAGCCTGACATTTGTTCCTTTGCGCAGTATGTTTATCGTCTCCAGGTTTCCGCGAACCAGATCAAAATCACTTCCGATCTGGATTTTATCATAATTCTCATAGAGTTCATCAATAGAAACCCAGATCCGGGAAATACCTGCTGTGAGTAATGCCTGAATCGTTTCTCTTCCGAGAAGCGTCCCGTTTGTGATCAGTTCGACTTTTTTGTCAGCTTTTGCAGCAAGGGAAACCATTTCCGTCAGTTTCGGGTGGACAAGAGGTTCCCCCATCCCGCCGAAGAAGACCGTCTCCGCCTCATTAAGCGCTGTGTCTTCCAGAAGCTGTTTAAACATCTTCGGATCGAGATCTCCGAAACGCTCTCCGACCCAGCTGTGTCGAAAACACATCTTACACTGAAGATTACAACGGGAAGATACTTCTACATACAGTTTCCGGATACGATCCTCCATAGTTCCCCTTTTTACGTCTTTCCGCATGCCGGACAATCCGGATCTCTTGGCAGTTCAATAATCTCAAAATCCATTGTCCGCCCGTCAAAACTCAGAAACCGGCCGACAAGCAGTTCTCCCGTACCGGTCAGGTACTTGATCGCCTCCAATGCCTGAAGACATCCAATTACACCCGGCACTGCGCCTATGACCCCCAGCTTTTTTGCATCCGGAGCCTTCTCCTCATCAGGCGCGTGACGAAATGCGCAGCGATAACACGGGCCGGCTTCCGGCACATAGGTCAGCATTTGTCCGAAAAAGCGAATCACTGCCCCATGGCAAAACGGTTTTTTTGCGCGGACACAGGCATCGTTTATGAGATATTTGGCTTCAAAGCTGTCCGTGCACTCCAGCACAAAATCATAGTCCGCAATCAGATCCGAGATATTCTCTTCCGTGAGGACTCTTGGATAGGGAATAACATGTACATCGGGATTTAAACTCTCGAGTTGCTCAGCAGCCGAATCCACCTTTTTTACACCCAGTTTTTCTGTGCTGTGCAGGATTTGCCGCTGCAGATTGGACAGATCCACTTTATCACCGTCCGCAAGGCCTATGGTACCCACTCCTGCTGCCGCAAGATAAAGTGCTGCAGGAGAACCCAGTCCGCCTGCTCCGATAATCAGCACTTTGGATGAAAGCAGCTTTTCCTGACCAGTGATGTCGATTTCCGGCATGCACAGCTGACGGGCATACCGTTGTTTCTGATTCTCAGAAAGCGGCATCTCAGCCACCTCCAACCGGCGGGAACAGTGCGACGATATCACCGTCTTTGATCGGATCCTCCGGTTTCGAATGGAAGCCATTGATCAGCAGAATAGCCACTTCCTCCTGCTGGATTGAAAAGCGGCGCAGGATATCTCCGCCGCAGGATACTTCCTCGGCAGAAAGTTGAGCAACTTTTCCGCGTCCCTCCCGAAGTGTTGCGAAAAAGCGTACTTCAATCATAAAAACACTCCCTTCGCATTGTAGAAAAAAGGAGAGGCGGGCAGCCTCTCCCTTTGTTTTTAAGTATACTTACTTACCGATGCACTCGTCAAGACCCAATTTACGAAGCGTTTCGTCAGTCGGGAATGCGTTGACCCAGCCGCGGGCTTCATAGTACTGAGGAAGCGTGACAGAAAGCTTACTGACCATGCCTTTGGATGGGCCGTTGGAAATAGGCTCCTCGAGCAGACGTTTCGGCAGACGGTCATCTTCCGGCTTCATGCCGGCAGCCTTGTTGAACATACGCTCGATGTTGAAGATACGCTCACCGATCTCCAGCACCTGCTCTGGAGTCCACTTTGTGCCGGTGGCGGCATTGAGCAGATCCGTGTACTCCGGTGCACCGAGTGCAAAGGATGTGAACAGGCAGTTGCCCATGGAGTCAATGACGGCTGTCAGATCCTGGAATGTCTTGGCCCAGCCGGCCTTTTCTTCTGTGACAGTGCGATCCAGCTGTACCGGGATGCCGACTACTTCCGGTGCAATCGTGTAGCCCCGAACGTGAGCTGCACCACAGTTTGCAGTTGCATAGTTGATACCAATACCCTGAATGGCACGGGCATCGTAAGCAGGGATCTCCTGCTTCTTGACGCTCATGGAGTATTCGGGATGTCCGTAATGCTCGCAGAGCCGGACGGAGCCGGACGACATAAGCCATGCCAGCGGGCTTTCGGGATTCCCCATACGCTTGGTCCACTCAACAATCGCTTCTTTGCTGCCCCACTCCAGAGGCACCCCTTCGCACTCCTCTTCCTTGATGTAGCCACGCTGATAAAGTTCCATAGCTGCCGCAATTGTGCAGGGTACGCCGATAGCATCCAGACCATACTCATTGCAGAGGCGGTTGGCCTCGTTGATAGTGTAAAGGTCATCATTGCCGCAGTCACTTCCATAAGCCCACAGGGGCTCATACTCCGGGCCGCCGATGACTTTGTCATCGTGTCTGATGACACGGCCGCAGGCGATCGGGCAATGGTAGCAGGCACCGGGCTTGACCAGATACTTTTCAGCCAGGGTTTCACCGGAGAATTCATCAGCAGTCGGGCAATAGCTCTCCTGCCAGTTTTTAGTCGGGAGGGCACCAACACTGTTGATGACGTTGACAAGCGAGGCTGTACCGAGCGCGCGCAGCCCTTCGCCGGTGAGAGCATTCTCACTCATAATCTTGAGGCAACGCTTGTTGGCTTCCTTGAGTGCTTCAACATCAGCAATAATGTCCAGCTGCTTGCGGCTGGCTTTGACTACAATGGCTTTGAGCTTTTTGCTGCCCATAACAGCGCCTGTGCCGGATCGACCTGCAGCGCGGTCCTTGTCGTTCATAACCGCTGCCAGCAGAACCTGCTTCTCACCGGCAGGTCCGATGTTCAGCACAGAGCAGTCTTCTCCGTGTTTCGCTTTCAGCTTGTCGTCGAGTTCTTCGCTCAGTACACCGAGGTACTCGCTCGCATCGAGAATTTCGATTTTGTCATCCTCGATATAAAGATAGCTCCACTCGGGTGCTGCGCCTTCAACAATCAGAGCATCCCAGCCGGCAAACTTCAGCTTTGCTCCCCAGATACCGCCGGAGTTTGCACATGCAATCATGCCTGTTAACGGAGACTTGGTCACAACCATGTAACGGCCCGAAGAGGGAGAGTTGGAGCCTGTCATAGGTCCGGTAATGTAAATAAGCTTGTTTTCCGGGGACAGCGGGTCGACAGTGGCAACACCTTCATCATAAAGGATCTTTGTCCCAAGTCCTCGTCCGCCGATAAATTTGTGAGCTGTGTCAAGATCCAGGGGTTCTGGTTTGATCTCGCCCGTGCTTAGATTGATTCTGGCTATTTTTTCATAATATGCTCCGCTCATAAAATACCTCCTCTTAAGAGTTAAAAATATTAACGAATTTGAGTACCTGACAGGTATGCTCTGTTTCATCAAACAAGCATATTACAGGTAGATATATTATAAATGAAAACATCTGCTATTACCAAAAACAGTGTCTTTTCTCGTGCGAAATAACACGAAACAGGGAAAACTCTGTATGAAGCGAAATCGGATTCCGCGCGAACTGAAACGAAATACTATGAAACGGACTGTAGATTTCCCCTTTTCACGGCTTGTCTCAGTCTTTGAAAAAAGATATAATACTAACATGTTTCTGGGAAAAAGCCGGAAGAAAGGGGGCTCCTATGGCGCTCAACAAATCCCTCTCCACACAGGAGGTTGCCGATATCCTCCATGTAAGCAAATCGACGATCTATGACCTGATTCGGAGAGGTGAAATATATTCTTATAAAGTCGGCAGAAAGGTTCGTTTTACGCAGGATGATGTGGACGCTTATATTGCACGTTCACGGCATGAACAGAGCGTACAACCTGTAAAAAAAATAGATGTTCAGAGCAGTCTCCTTCATCCCACACAGGAAGACGGAGCTATTGTCATCTCCGGGCAAGACGTTGTTCTTGATATCGTTGCCAATTATCTTCATATAAAAGATGTTCCTGCACAGCGTGTCTACCTGAACAGCTTTGAGGGCCTCCTTGCCCTCTATGAAGAAAAGATAACCGCCGCAGCCTGCCATCTCTATGCAGCGGATGAAAAAAGTTTTAATGTTCCTTTTGTTAAGAAGCTCCTGCCGGGTATACCCGTTTCCCTGATTAACATCTCTTATCGGACGCAGGGGTTTTATGTAGCCGCAGGAAATCCAAAGGAAATTCACGGTTGGCGTGACCTTGCACGTCGGGATATCTCCATCCTGAATCGCCGCCATGGGTCAAGCGCCCGCGTACTTCTCGACGGGCAGCTTCATCGCATGGGGCTGGATAAGCGAATGGTGAATGGTTATGAGAAGGAAATGAATTCTCATTTGACTATGGCAGCAGCCATTGCAGAGGGAGAAGCAGACCTTGCTATTGGAACCGAACGGATTTCAAAACAGATAGAAGGGTTGGACTTTATTCCTCTGTTGCAGGAACGTTTCGATCTCGCCGTACACCGCGAGTTCCTGGAAACACCCGAAGGAGAAGAGCTTCTGGAAATTCTTCGTTCTGCTCCTTTCCGGAAGGAAATCCGGCATTTCACGGGCAACGATTATCGAGATCTCGGTAAAATCATTGCGGAGGTGTAGAGAATGCTGCAGGTAAAAACACCCGAAGAGGTTCTCCATCTGATCGAAACAGAGTTTCTCCCGCTGTCCGACGAGCCGGAAACAGTGCCGCTTTCCGATGCACTCGGCCGTATCCTTGCGGAAGATATTATTGCCGGAGAATATGTGCCCGATTTCGACCGCTCCACTGTGGACGGTTATGCTGTGCGTGCTGCTGATACATTCGGCTGTTCCGATGCCATACCGGCCATTCTGCCATTGGCCGGTGAGGTAAAGATGGGAGAAGAAGCCTCCTTCTCTTTACCGAGAGGCTTCTGTGCCTACGTTCCTACCGGCGGAGCAATTCCACAGGGAGCGGACTGTGCAATTATGATAGAATATACAGAGAACTACGGTGACGGATCGATTGGAATCTCAAAACCGGGAACGCCGGGGATGAATCTGATCTTCCGTGGTGATGATGTCTATCCGGGAAAGGTAGTGTTGAAAGCCGGCCATATCCTTTCTTCACAGGATATCGGCGCTCTTGCGGCAATCGGGCAGACAGAAGTTCCAGTAAAAAAGCGTCTGCGTGTCGGTGTAATTTCTACGGGAGATGAACTCGTACCTGCCGGACAGCGGCCTGGCCCCGGCCAGATCCGGGATGTAAACGGACCTCTTCTTTCCGCAATGCTTCGTGAGTTTGGCGCAGAGCCTGTCAGTTACGGAATCGTTGTTGACGACGAAGTTCAACTCCGGCAAAAAACCCAAATGGCAGCAAAGGAATGTGACGCTGTGCTTCTCTCAGGTGGAAGCAGCGTCGGCGTTAAAGATACCTCCTGCCGTATTATAGAATCAATGGGAGCCCTCCTTCTGCACGGCATTGCCATCAAACCGGGAAAGCCCACCATCCTCGGCAAAGCCGGAAATAAACCTCTCGTCGGGCTTCCCGGTCACCCGGTGGCCGCATTCTTTGTTTCAAAGCTATTTATTCTGCCGCTTCTGGCGCGCCTTTCCGGAAGCGGCAGAATAAAGAGTTTTGCTACAAAGAATGCGGCCACCGGGTGACCGGGAAGCCCGACGAGAGGTTTATTTCCGGCTTTGCCGAGGATGGTAGGCTTTCCCGGCTTGATGGCAATGCCGTGCAGGAGGAGGGTTC
>JAGCAN010000118.1 GCA_017652685.1 Oscillospiraceae bacterium | reverse complement strand
TGAAAGCTTTTCTCCCAGGATCAACCAGGAGAAAAAGCCCGTCATGACAGGGCAGATGCATTGTAAAAGGGCCACTGTACGGGCTGAAATAGAACGGAGCGCAGAATTCTGTAATAAATAACCTGCAACCGTACAGGTCAGTGCCAGATAGACGATAATAGCCCAGTGAGTGCCTGTTGCTGCTTCCAGATGAATGCCGTGCTCAAAAACAAAGGCACAACACAGTGCCATAGCGACCGACATAGCCGTCTGGACAGTTGTGAGCGTTATGGGGTCAGTATGTTCCATCGCCTGTTCTCCGAAAATCAGTGCTCCGGAGAGGAGAAAAGCGGTAAACAGGGAAAGAAACTCACCCCATCCGAAGCCTGAGAGCCCGCCAAGTCCGCAGAGCAGATACAGTCCCAACACTGCCAGGAAAAGAATGGGAAGGTGTTTCCTGTCTATTTTTTCTCTGAATAAGACCAGAGCCAGCACAGGAGTTGTCACAGTGGAGAGGGAGCGAAGAAAAGCTACGGAAGTGGCAGCCGTCAAACGCAGTGCAATATTCCCGCAAACATAGGCGCCTGCCATACACAGAGAGGGAACAATCAGCTCACGCATTGAGCATGTCTGCAGCCCCTTGCGAATGCGCTTTCCGAAAACCAACAGAAGAAAAACCAGAGCGATACTATACCGTACAGAAAGCAGAGAAAAGACCGGCAGAACTTCATAGGCACTTTTGGAGATAGGGTCACCAAAACCGTAAAATGTACTTTGCAGCAAAATGAAGAAAACGGGAAGCCACCGAATGGAAGAAACCTGTCGGGAATGGATCTGCTTTTCCATATTACTGTTCCGTTTACGATTTACCAGCGGATTGTTTCATCAATTGAATAACCGTAGATCTCTACCGGGTTGCTGCCGTAGTCCACATAGGTTCCTACAAAGTCCCACTTTACCTTAAGGGGGAAGCTTGCACTCTCTCCGATGTTATACGGCATAGAGAATTCCCCTCTGCCGATTTCCGTGCTCTGTGGGGTGTTCAGGTAAGTCCTGATTTCTTTTGACTCAGATTGCTGCACGGCGTCTCCCACGCTGATTGTCAATGCGACCGGACCGTAATCCAGGGAGTAGTGATCCGCATAAACAACTACCTCAATAACTGCAACACCGTTGCCGATGGTTGATGCCTGCCAGTCGGCATGCATGTTCAGGAGCAATGCTCTTCCGGTTTCGAAGCTGCCGCTCCCGAGAGGCTGGGGTACCGGTTCAGGGGTGGGTACATAGGGGGTAGGAGTTGGCAATGGAGTTGGCGTAGGTTCAGGCGTCGGCTGTGGCGTTGCGGGAACAGGATTTTCTGCAACGGGGGCCTGATTTACGGGAGCAGATGCCTGATCCGTATTGTTCCGGTTTTCTTCCCGGATCGAGAAGCCGGGAATATAGGAAGCCCCTTCCCGTTCACCGGGTGAGCGCATGATGAAAAAGATTGCTCCGCCCACCAGAAGGAAAAGAAAAACCAGGAAAATGATTTTTATCGTCATGTGTCTCATAAGCAATACCCCTTCCAAGGTTCAGGAAATAGAATAACATACAGCATTCATTCAGGCAAGTGTTTTTTGCTTTCTTCCCGGGCTTCCCACCTGACCCTTGACAAAACTCCCGCTTTTGTGTTAGAAATAGATTATACTCTTTCTATATAAAAAATCCTAAGGAGGAATAGAAATGGAAAAATTTTCCTGGCGTAAAAATCTGCCCGATGATCTCCTGGAGCGCTGGCCGAAGGATGCTGAAGGGGAACTGGAAGAGCCAGTTTTTCTTTGCAACTGCCGGGCACAGGATATGAGCGATGAGCTGAAAATCAATATGCTGGAAGCATATGGCATTCCCTGTCTCAGAATCTATCCGGGAGACGGCAGCTTCGGCCGCGTCGTTCTCGGTATGAGCGGGCTGGGGACGGATATTTATGTTCCTGCCAGCAAGGTGGAAGATGCCAAAGCTCTCTGCAATGCTGATTCCCCTGAAGAGCTCCCTGAAGAAGCGAAAGAATAGGATTAAAAAATCAGGCGTCCCGTTCGGGGCGCCTGAATCCATTTCAGAATGTTTTTATAGGCTGGGGAAGCTTTATTTGATGATATGCAGCGTGTATTCTCTCGTTCCAAGGCCGATCTTTTCGCCGTGCTCCAGGGTTTCCTTCCATTTGACGTTCGGGTTGCTGTCCAGGAAGTGGTCGTGATGGTGGTGCCATTCCGGGTCAGCCAGATGATCTCCCAGCTGGCTGTTGCGAACCGGTGTGGCCTGCTGGCAAAGATCAGCACATGCCTGGTCAAGAGCTACCGGATCGAAGGATGCGAGCATACCGATGTTGGGCAGAATGGGAGCGTCATTCTCATCATGGCAGTCACAGTTGGGCGAGACGTCCATAATCAGGCTGATATGGAAGGTCGGCCTGCCGTAGCAGAGAGCATGGGCGTACTCAGCCATCTTGCAGCAGAGCATTTCTTTTGCATCTTCGTTGTTGTTTTCAATAGCATGGAAGACGCATGCGCCGATGCAGCGACCGCAGCCTTTACAGATTTCCTCGTTGATGAATGCTTTCCCGTCTTCTCCATCAGAGATAGCGTTGCTGCCGCATTCCTTGGCACAGCGTTTGCATCCGCGGCAGACTTCCGGGTCGACATGGGGTTTGCCTTCTTTGTGCTGCTGCATTTTGCCTGCACGGCTTCCTCCGCCCATCCCGATAGTCTTGAGTGCTCCGCCGAAGCCGGTCATTTCATGGCCTTTGAAGTGTGACAGAGAAATCAGTATGTCCGCATCGACAAGTGCTCTGCCAACCAGGGCGGTCTTGCAGTATTCACCGTCAGGAACGGGAATTTCAATGTCATCCGTGCCGCGCAGACCGTCTGCGATAATTACATGGCAGCCGGTTGTCACGGAATTAAAGCCGTTCATTTCCGCATTGGTCAGATGATCTAC
>JAGCAN010000117.1 GCA_017652685.1 Oscillospiraceae bacterium | reverse complement strand
GCTATTATCACGCTTGGAGCTACCGTTACGTCCCTGAAGTACAAGGGGCAGGACCGCGCCGTCTGCTATGACGATCCGGATGCCGCTCTGGCTGGCCATGGCTTCCTGTGCAAGGCAGTCGGCCGCTATGCCAACCGCATCGGGAAAGCGGCCTTTACGCTCAACGGCAAACGCTATGAGCTCCCTCCCAACGAGAACGGAAACCAGCTTCACGGCGGCCCGAACTCGGTGGATAAACGCATCTGGGACGTCGAAGTGCTGGAAGGAGAGGCCATCCGCTTCACCATCACCATGCCCGACGGCGACAACGGTTATCCCGGCAATCTCACGATGTCTGTCACCTACTCGCTCAAAGGCTCCGCTCTCCGCGTCGACTTCGGCGGGGAGACGGATCAGACCACGGTATTCGCACCCACCGTGCATCCTTACTTCACGCTCGGCGGCGAATCCGTCCTGCAGGCAAAGATGCAGGTGAATGCCTCCGGCCATCTGGAAGTGGACAGCGAGCTGATTCCGTCCGGCGTGGTGTTCCCGTGCGAAGGTAAGTTTGATTTTGCCGAGCTGCGTGAGATCCGCGAAAATCTGGATGACTGCTTTGTAATCTCCTCCGAGCACGCCTGTACGGTGGAGGAAAATGGCAGCCGCATGGAAGTCTGGACGGATTTTCCGGCCATTCAGGTCTACACCGGGGCAAAGCTTCCCGCCCCTTACCACGCAAACCAGGGCATTGCCATCGAGCCGGAGTTCTATCCCGACAGCCCGAATCATCCCAACTTCCCGTCCACGGTTCTCAACCCGGGCGAGCAGTTCCACAAATACGTCGAATACCGTTTCTTCTGATTTTCAGCATCCGACAGGGGAGGGGTTTCAACCCCTCCCCGTTTTTTATGGATGAGGTGCATTATGATTTATTATCCTGTTCCCCGGATCCTTCAGAATCCCGAGCTCCCCAACGGCTGCGAGATCACCAGCCTCTGCATGCTCCTGCGCTTCTGGGGCTATGATGCGGACAAATGCCTCCTTGCCGACCGCTATCTCCCGCGCACGGAGACCTGGTGGGGAACTGACCCCGACCTCGCCTATATGGGCGATCCTCATCGGGAGGATGATTCTCCCCGGTGCGGGTATTACTGCTTTGCCGGGCCGATTGTGGCGGCAGCAGAAGCCTATCTTGTCGATCAGCAGACCCCTGCGCGCGTCCGCGCGGTCGATCTCACCGGGGCAGGGGAAGAAGAGCTCATCGCCTGCCTGCGCAGCGGCTGCCCGTTCCTGTTCTGGGCGTCTCTTCATTTTGATGACATCTGTTTTGATCCCTGCGGTTCTTATCCGCTTCCGGGCGGCAGGGAACACCGGATCTTTCATCACCTGCACTGTATGGTATGCTGCGGGGTCGATGAGGATTTCTTTTATGTTTCCGATCCGCTTGCTTTCAACACGCGTGTGCCGCGTACGCAGTTTCTGAAAATCTATCGCCAGCTCGGCATGCGCGCCGTCACGCTGCAACCAGCCCCTTGACAAATCTGAATTACCGTATATAATGCACTTTAACACTTTAATGAATTGCATTTTGTGTAATATGATTCTGGAGGAGATCCAATGTACGGTACTTTCTGGGCTCTTGTGCCCCCGCTTTTTGCCATCATTCTGGCGCTGATCACCAAAGAGGTCTATTCCTCTCTGTTCTTCGGTGTGCTGATCGGTGCGCTGTTTGCAGCAGGTTTCAACCCGGTGCAGACGCTCAACCTCATCGTGGTTGACGGGCTTTCCGTCTCCGTGTCCGACCTTGCGGGCAACCTCTGCTTCCTGGTCATCCTCGGCATTCTCGTGGCGCTGGTCAATAAATCCGGAGGCAGTGCTGCTTTCGGCCGCTGGGCGGAGAAGAACATCAAATCCCGCGTCGGCGTGCAGATCGCCACGTTCATCCTCGGCGTCCTGATCTTTATTGATGACTATTTCAACTGCCTCACCGTTGGCTCCGTCATGCGCCCTGTGACCGACCGGCAGAGAATTTCGCGTGCAAAGCTCGCCTACCTGATCGATGCTACCGCGGCTCCCGTCTGCATGATCGCGCCGATTTCTTCCTGGGCTGCGGCTGTGGCCGGCGTGGCTGACGATCTCGGCACCGGCATCACGGGCATTGAGCTCTTTGTGCGTGCCATCCCCTACAACTTCTACTCCCTTTTAACATTTGTGTTCATCCTGGCTCTTGTGTCCATGCGCTTCGATTACGGCTCCATGGCGCTTGCCGAACAGAGCGCGCGCCTCAACGGGGATCTCGGCGCACTCGATGGCAGTGATGACAGGGGAGAGGAGAACCCGAAAGGAAAAATCATCGATCTTGTTCTTCCCATTGTGGTGCTGATCGTAGCCGTCTTCTTTGCCATGCTGTATGCCGGCGGCTTCTACGGTGAAACAGCCTGGATCGGGCCGGAGAATACAGGCAACCTGATCTCCGCCTTCGGCGATACGGATGCGTTCATCGCGCTTCCCTGGGGCGGCATGATTGCGCTTGTCTTCTCGTTTATCTACTTCCTTATCCGCCGTTCCGTCTCCTTCAAGGAGATGACGGACTGCATCCCGCAGGGATTTGTGGCGATGGTGCCGCCCATTCTCATCCTGGTGCTGGCGACCTCGCTTAAAACCATGACGTCCTCTCTCGGTGCTGCGGAGTTTGTGCATGATCTGATGGTCGGCGCCTCCTCCGGGCTCTACAGCCTGCTCCCGGCCGTTATCTTTGTGGTTGCGGTCATCCTTGCCTTTGCAACCGGCACCTCCTGGGGCACTTTCGGGATCCTGATTCCGATCGTCACGGCCATCTTCCCGGGAGACAGCAAACTTCTCATCATCGGCATTTCCGCGTGCCTCGCAGGTGCTGTCTGCGGCGACCACTGCTCGCCGATTTCCGACACCACCATCATGGCATCTGCCGGCGCGCAGATCGAGCACGTCCGCCATGTGTCCACCCAGCTTCCGTATGCCATGACGGTCGCAGCGGTCAGCTTTGTCACATACATCGTGGCGGGCTTCGTGCAAAACTGGGTTGTGAGCATCCTCGTCGGTGTCGCGCTTACGGTCGGCACGCTGTGTGTTATTCGGGCTAAGACAAGGGCTGGTTCTCTATCTTGATCAGAACTCTTCCCTGATAGGACAGAACGATATCGGAAACGCCTTCTGTTCGATAAATCAAGCAGTGGCTGATGCTTTTCTGCACCAGCCACTGCTTTTTAAATTCCAATGAAAAAGTTCTTGTTATGCCGGTATTGCGCTCCACACTTCATCCAGCATCGCCCGGATCATCTCGTCAACACTGTGATAGTCTTCCGGGTAAAAATGGCCTCCGTCTTCGGCTGAATGGGTTTCCGCTGCCGATTTTGCATGCCGCACCACAAGGCAGTTGATGTTTTCGTCTAGCAGGCACTTCAGGTGCACCAGATGGTTTTCATCGACGATATACCAGTTCTGCCCGTCAATCATCTTGTGGATACAGCGTTCTCCGATTCGGGATTCCACACTCTTCATGATGCTGCTTAAGGTGAGCCGCTGTCGGATCGTCATAAATCAAATTCCTTCCTGTAAGCTCTTCTGATCCCTTCTTCCTTTTTCTGCTTTTTGTGTACTTCCTACATATAAATATAATATAGCATACATTTGCAAATTGCGCAACTGTTGTTTTTTAAAATAGAACGGTATAATCGATACTTCGACTTGTAAAACAGCAGATTGCAAGACAAGAATCATCGAAGTTTTCAGGATAAATACCCAACAGGACAGTTATTATCAGAAAGATCTGATTTATTGCTGTTATTGTTTTACTTGCAAAACAAAGAAATTTCCTTTAAACTACAGTTAAAGTATGAATGTGAAAAAGGGGATGCTTTGTATGAAAGACAGGCAGCAGAAGCTTGCGCCTTATCTACAGGCGCTGCCGGGTATCCTTCAGTACCAGATTTTTACAAAGCTTGTGATCGGTCTCTGGCTGTTTCTGATGGGACGGATTTTCCGCCTTGTGCTGAACAGCACGGGCAGGGTGGCCGTGAGTTCGGGAGATCTTCTCTTTCTCATCACAAGTTGGCAGGGGATTCTGATCCTTCTGTGCGCACTGGTCTCTCTGTACGGATACGTTGCTATTGACCTGAATG
>JAGCAN010000116.1 GCA_017652685.1 Oscillospiraceae bacterium | reverse complement strand
CCAGGTATATCGAAAAGGAGCAAACTCGCTGCTTCGCGTCATATGCTGCATCTGATAAAAGCCTGCTACCAGAAAAAACGTATCGACTGACGGCAGGCCGCCGGGAATTTTCAGGCAAAAATGCTCAATGGCAATATAATAAGCGAACAGAAAGCGCAGAACTTCAATGTTGCCGTTTATTCTTTTGTCAGGATTCAGCCGCAACATGATGGTTACTCCTTATCTGATTCACAAGGCTGACGCCTTTTTTCAAAAGCAAAACACCGGGAACGATGGCAAGCGTTCCGATGATCCAGACCAGCCTCTGATTCGGATAGTCCTTATAGACCTCCATCAGAACGTCATCTATGAAAATATGGACGAGAAACAGCTCAAAAGTATTGGCACCGAGCACGTTCAGGATTTTAGTAAGTATTTCTCCGAGACGGATGTTCCGAAGTGCATGAAGGACGAAAGAAATATTAAAACAATAGGCCGGTACGATCAAAAGAGAGGGATACCAGTAAAGCCCATGCGTCCAGAGAAGATGCGGAAAGAATGCTTTGAACAAAACAATGAGTATAAGGCCTGGAACAATTAAAAATTCAATGAAAGCGATCTGCTTTCCTGAAAAGCGATACGAGTCATCCAGCTTACCGAACATCATGCCGAGATAAACCACAGGAATCCGTGCTATGATAATAATCAGGGTATTTGTTTTCCAAAAGGCAACGGAAAAAACAACCATGAGTGCAATGACGGCGAAATTCTGCTTCCAGGTCAGCCGGTCAATCAGTTTCTTGAAGTAGGGAGCAAGCAGGTAATACACCCAGATAGCACTGACATACCAGCTGAAACCTGTGCCGTAGGTGGTGAGAGACTGCATAAAGGTGAGGTTGCCCCATACGTACTGAAAGGGGACGTGCAGAATCAGCCACTTGTAAAGAATGAACGGAATAATCACCAGATAATATGCGGGAGCAAGTTTTTCAAAACGACGCTTCAGGAAGAGAAGAATATCATCATTTTTTTTCAGGGAATAGTAGCATCCAAGACCGGAAGCAAACAGAAAACCATCTACCGAAATAAAACCGATATCTTTGATAAAAGTAAGAAAAGCATTCGGCATACCGAAATGGGAATGTGTAAACATGACCCACAGAATGGAAAAACCCATCCAGCAATTTCTGTATTTAATTATATCTTTTTTTGTCATAGATAAGGCTCTCCAAAGGACTGGCAGATAAAAAGAAAAGCCCGAAGCCCGGGGAAATCAAGGTCATTATGGTGCGTGGGCAGAATCTGAGTTGCCAACCTCACTTAAGGACCTAAGCGGATGTAATAATAATATAAAGCAGTTAGAAAGTCAATAGTTACAATAATGCCGGAAGTTGCCAGAAACTTCGAAATCAGGCATATCTGGCGCTGTTATGTGTACACGGAGCGATACTTGAAACGTTATAGCGGGGTAAACGCTGTTTTTTTGCCAATCTCAGTTTTTTCCCTTTGCCACCTGAAGACTCCTGTGATATACTAAAACACAGATATATCCTGTTATTTGCCGGTTTACCGGATAAAAAACTGAAATAGTGGAGGATTTCATTATGAAAAGAATGTTATGCGGTGTTATGTCCCTGACAATGTTCCTGTTGGGCTGTGCCTCAGCTATGGCTGAAACCACTTCCTCCGGCCACAAGCTTCTTTATCAGGGCCACGGAAGTCTGCGCATTGTAACAAGTGAAGGCAAAGTGATTTACATTGATCCTTATGCCGGAGAAGGATATGATCTGCCGGCGGATCTGATACTTGTCTCTCACGGGCATTCAGATCATACTGCAGTTCAGCTGATCGAAAAAAAGAATGATGGTTGTCAGATTATCTATTACAAGGATGCACTTGTCAACGGAGAATACAAAACGTTTGATCTGGGGTATGCGACCGTTGAAGCTGTACAGGCTGGGAACAATCGCAACCACAACATCAAGGAATGCGTAGGATGGCTGATTACACTTTCGGATGGTGTTTCGATCTATGCAACCGGTGATACTTCCAAGACAGATCAGATGGCAGAACTGGCTGATCGTGATATCCACTACGCCTTTTTCGTGTGCGACGGACGTTATAACATGGATATGGATGAAGCAATCGCCTGTGCAAAGCTGGTGAATGCACGACACAGCATTCCATATCATATGCTTCCAGGTGCTCTTTTTGACCAGAATCGTGCAGAGCTGTTTGATGTTCCGAATCGGCTGATTATCCCCGCCGGGGAAGAGATTGTTCTGGAATAGATCCTGTTCTGGATGAAAGCAGACGCATTCCAGATCCGATGGCTGTATTATCGATGCATCGGAGCGAGTAAAAATCTCCGGATTGGAGAGGCAAAACCATGATACTACTGATTGTTGCCTTCGCTCTGGCTTTGGTAATTATCCTGTGCGGGTACACAACCATCCGATTTCCTGTCAAGAGGAAAGAAGGAAAAATCCATGTTGCCTGTATCGGGGACAGCGTGACCTATGGATGCACGTTACCGATGTTTTTCCTGCAGCGTTATCCATCTGTTCTGCAGAAAAAACTTGGGATGAGTTTTCAGGTCGGGACTTTCGGTGTAAATGACCGCACCCTACAAAGCACCGGTAACAAGCCATTTCGGAAAGAACCGGCGTTTTGGCAGAGCAAAACTTTTCTTCCGGATGAAGTTATAATCCTGCTCGGCACCAATGATTCAAAAGACATTAACTGGATTTCGGCGGAAGCTTTTCAGGAGCAATACAAAGAACTGATCGAAGAATACCGGTCTTTACCATCTTTTCCTCTTATCTTGCTTTGTACGCCACCCTGTGCCTTCAAACCGGTTCACCGATTCTTTGCTATCACAAATGATGCAAAGATTGACCGCATCCCGGAGATTTCAAAAGCAGTTGAGAGTGTTGCAGAAGAGATGGGTCTGGAACTAGTTGACCTCTATGCATTAACAGCAGGCCGCCGTGATCTGTTCGGTCCTGACGGTCTGCATCCGTCTGCCAAGGGAGCAAAGGTAATTGCTGAGGAGATTTACAGAAGGATTGCCCAAAACCTGACCGCAGATTGAGAAATCACTTTTGTATCCGTTCAAAAACAGATAGACGTAACAGTAGATTTTTATGAAAATCTAAAGGGGATTAAATGTTTGAAGAAATCAAAAAGAATGCTTTCGAGGCCATTTCTGAACTGGCTGAAATAGCAAAAATAAAGCCGGGTGATCTTCTGGTTGTCGGCTGCTCGTCCAGTGAAATCATGGGTGAGCGAATCGGAAAAGGATCCAGCATGGAAGCTGCAGAGGCGGTACTGGCCGGCATATCGCCGGTTCTGCAGGAAAAGGGTGTTCTTCTTGCTGCTCAATGCTGTGAGCATCTGAATCGGGCTCTGGTAGTGGAGAGATTGACCGCAGTAAGGTTTGGCTATGATCCTGTCAATGTCAGACCATGGGCACATGCAGGAGGTTCTTTTGCGACTGCCGTGTGGGACTGGATGCAGGATCCTGTAGCTGTTGAGCATATTCGGGCCGATGCTGGAATGGATATCGGAGATACGCTGATCGGGATGCATCTGAAAGAAGTGGCAGTTCCTGTACGATTGTCTGTAAAAAGAATAGGAAATGCATCTCTTGTCTGTGCCAGAACGAGGCCAAAGTATATCGGCGGAGAAAGAGCCCGGTATGTGGAAGAGATGATGTGAGGAAAAAGTTCATAAAAAACAGAAGAAAAGCCTCAAACCAAACGGTTTGAGGCTTTAAAAATGGTGCGCGAGGCGGGACTTGAACCCGCACGCCCGGAGTGAGCACTAGAACCTGAATCTAGCGAGTCTGCCAATTCCACCACTCGCGCATGTCGAATGCTCGAATAATATACCACCGGAGACTCGCATTTGTCAAGAAAAATATATAGGAAAATAAAAAGTTTCTTATCGGGTCAGGTTGAATGGGAGGCTTCCATATCGAGGACAAGACGGAACTGTGTCTCATAGAGTTCCTTGTAGATCCCACCAAGGGCCAAAAGCTCCTCATGAGTGCCCTCTTCTGCGATCATACCATCGTTGACAACAAGAATCTTATCCGCTTTCAGGATCGTGGAAAGCCTGTGCGCGATGACAATGCTGGTGCGGCCTTCCATCAGATGGTCAAGGGCGTCCTGAATAGCGTTTTCAGAGATTGAATCGAGTGCAGAAGTTGCTTCATCCAGAATCAGAATTTTCGGGTTTTTCAGAATCACACGGGCAATGGAGATGCGCTGTTTTTCACCACCGGAAAGCTTTAGCCCGCGATTGCCGACTTCGGTGTCATAACCGTCCGGCTGGCTGAGAATAAAGTCATGGATGCTGGCAATTTTGCAGGCATTCTCAATCTCTGTTTCCGTGGCGTCTTCTTTCGCATAGAGAAGATTCTGGCGGATGGTACCGTTGAAGAGATATGTCTCCTGTGTGACCATACCGATACAGTCACGCAGGTATTCAAGATCCATTGTTCTGACATCATATTTCCCGATTCTGACTATGCCGCTGTTAACATCATAGAGGCGGGGAAGAAGATTAACCACTGTAGATTTCCCTGAGCCCGATTTCCCAACGATCGCATACATCTGTCCGTGGGGCACGGTGAAGTTAATATCGGTAAGAAGAGGTTTTTCCGGATCGTAAGAGAAGGAAACATGCACATAACTGATGTCGAGGTTTTCGACGTCCGGCTTATATCCGTTCTTCGGGTTGATGATGGGATTGACCATATCAAAATAATCAAAAATACGTGTGAAGAGAGCGAGGGAGCGAGTAAAGTCTACCTGAATATTAAGTAAAGATTCCACCGGCCGGTAGAGACGGTTGACAAGAGCCACGGTAGCTGTGATGGTGCCGATCCTGAGAGAGGGATCAAGACCTTTGATGATGAAAACGCCACCTGCAAAATAGATCAGAAGAGGGCCGACCTGTGTGAACATCCCCATAATAACACGAAACCACTGGCCGCTCCGCTGTTCCCGCATTGCGATCTGCGTCGCTTCCTCATTGACGCTGACAAATTTGTCATATTCCTGTTTCTCACGGGTAAAAAGCTTTACCAGCAGCGACCCGCTCACACTGAGCGTTTCATTGATGAGCTGGTTCATCTCATCATCCTTTTCCTGATGTTCCGTCAGAAGCTGATAGCGCGTCCGACCGACGACTCTGGAAGGCAAAACAAGCAGGGGGATAACGATAATGCCGATAATTGCAAGGCGCCAGCTCATAGTGAAGAGCGCGACCAGCGTTGTGACAACGGTTGCTATGTTGCTGACGACGCTGGAGAGGGTAGAGGATATCACCGTGCTGACACCGCTGATATCGGTGTTCATTCTGGTGATAATATCGCCCTGTTTTTCTCCGGTGAAGAAAGCATGGGGCATATGCTGGAGATGGTCAAACATCTGGTTCTTCATGTCGAAGATGATACGCTGGGATATCCAGGCATTGATATAGCTTTCCAGCACGCCGATCACCTGTGAAACAGTGAGCGTAGCAAATGCGAGAAGAATCAGCTGGATCAGCTGAGTGAGAGTTGTACCCTGTGTGCCAAGGGCGTCAACGATTTTACCGGTGATGATAGACGGATAAAGCCCAATGATGGCAGAAAGGAGAATCGCGGCAAAAACAAACAGAAACTGCAGCCAGTATGGTTTCAGATATCCGAGAATTCGCTTGAGAAGATCCCATGTGACCTTGGGCATGTTGGCTTTTTCTTCTTCCGTGAGAAAGCCTCTGGCACCTCGAGGGCCGAGACCGGGTCCCGGAGCAGGCATACATATCCCCCCTGACAAAATATTAATGCAATTATAGAATATCGGGATAATAAAATCAAATAAAAAATATATCTGAATAAATTTACACTCTTGTCATATTACCGAAGAGATGGTAAAATAATTCCAAAGTCTGTAACCAGACAAAATTATGAAAGGACAGAAAAACCATGAAAAAAATTCTTGCACTCGCCCTTGCACTCTGCCTCGTGTTTGCGCTGGCAGCTGTTGCAGCCGCTGACTGGGCACCGAATGGCCCTGTGAGCATGATTGTTGCCTATAAAGCCGGTTCCGGTACAGACAACACCGCACGTATCCTCGCAAAGTATGCTGAAAAATATGTTGGGCAGACGCTTGTTATTGAAAACATCGAAGGCGGGTCCGGTTCGATCGGCTGGTCCAATCTGGCTGATTCAGATCCCGATGGCCAGACCATCGGCTTCATCAATCTGCCGAACTTCAGCAGCTCCATCGTCAATGAGATGGGGACTTACACGGTTGACAGCTTTGCTGCTATCTGCAACCACGTTACTGAGACTTCGATTGTTATTGTCCGTTCCGGGGACGATCGCTTTACTGATCTTCAGTCTCTGGTTGACTATGCCAAGGAAGAAGACTTCAGAGTAAAGGCCTCCACCAATGGCCCTCAGGCCTCCAACCACATCGGAGCACAGGCTTTTGCCAATTCCGCAGGCTTCACGTATATCGACATCCCCCAGGGCGGTACAGCTGACCAGCTCTTGAGCCTCCGTGGTGCAGAAGCTGACTTTGCCGTTGTAAAGCTCGCTGACATTGCAGGCCAGGAGGCAGAATACAGCATTCTTGCCGCTTTCAATGACGAGCGCCTCCCAGAGCTTCCCGATGTTCCGACGCTGAAAGAGCTTGGCTACTATGACAGCTGGCTCGGTTCCTCCCGTTGCATTGTTGCTCCGGCAGGTGTGAGCGATGAAGTTGTTGCCTTCTATGAAGCTGCTTTCAAAGCTGCCATGGAAGATCCTGAATATGTCGAAGCTGCCGAACAGGCCGGTATGGCTACCGACTACAAAGATGCTGAAGCCACTGCTGCTCTGATTGCACAGCAGCAGGAGTTCGCCGAGAGCCTGGCAGAAGGCTTCTGGTACGACGATTATTAATCTTCCGCACACATCTTTAACAGTATCTTAACGTGATTTTTCAAAAAGGGCAGGGTCTTCCTGCCCTTTTCCTAAGAGAGATATGAATAAAAGGAGGAATTTCCTTTGAAAATGAAAAAAACAGACATAGGCGTCGTCGTATTTATGTACGCCGTCTGTGGCTTTTTCTATTATCATATGACCAAGCTTAAAGCGTCGAGCCAGACTTATCCACGCTTTACCATTATTCTGCTCTTCGGGCTTACAACACTGTATCTGATCCAGATGGTCATCGCAGCCAAAAAATACGGTGTTGAGAGCGGTGTCGATGAAGTGTTTAAGGATTTTCAGGCGGCACAGTTCTTTGTATGCCTTTTTGCGACGATACTCTATCTCGTAGGCATTTACTTTTTTGGTTTTTACATTCCAACGGTAATTTTCATGGCAGTCGTGTTGCTTTACCTGCGGGTTCCTCCGCTTTTCTCAGCCATTGCAATTGTCGTGATTGTCGCACTGATTTATTTCGCTTTCCAGAAGTTCCTGGGTGTAAAACTCCCGACCGGCACTTTGATGAAAGCTCTCAAATCGTAATGGGAGGAGAAGAGAGTTATGCTTGATACATTATCTTTGATGGGCGCAGGCTTTCTCAATGCCTTAAGCCCGATCAATCTGCTGATGATGGCCGGCGGTGTCGCCATGGGTATTATCATCGGCTGCATGCCAGGGCTCTCAGCGGCGATGGGCGTTGCACTGATGCTCCCCATGACGTTCACGATGAAGCCGGAGACCGGGCTGATTGTTCTCGGTGCCATCTACTGCGGCGCTATTTTCGGTGGTTCCATTTCGGCAATTCTGATTCACACTCCTGGTACGCCGGCTTCTGCTGCTACTGCTATTGAAGGTTATCAGATGACGTTGCAGGGCAAAGCAGGCAAAGCGCTCTTCACGGCCTGCTATTCCTCCTTCTGGGGCGGCCTGCTGAGCTGTATTTCACTCTATTTCTTCTCTCCGCTGCTGGCAAAGCTGACGCTGAAGTTCATGTCGGCAGAATACTTCTGGCTGAGTATTTTCGGACTAACCATTATCGCCGGTGTTTCATCTAAGTCTATGATCAAAGGTCTGATGTCAGGTGCTCTTGGCCTGCTGATTTCCACCATCGGTCTGGACCCAATCTCCGGTGTCAAGCGTTTCATGCCGAGCAGCTACTTTGCCGAAGGCATCAACACAACCTGCGCCCTGATCGGGCTCTTCTCGATGAGCCAGGTATTCATCCTTGCGGAGAAAAAGATCAAAGCACGTGCTCAGGCAACGAAGTTTACTGATAAGATGAGCCTCTCCCGCGATGAACGACGCATCCTTCGGCCGACGATTGTGAGATCCTGGATCATCGGCAACCTGATCGGCATTCTGCCGGGCGCCGGCGCATCCATCGCCTGCTTCCTGGGTTATAATACTTCCAGACAGTTCAGCAGGCACAAGGAACTCTTCGGAAAGGGCTCCATTGAAGGCGTAGCAGGTTCTGAAGCGGCGAACAACGCTGTTACCGGCGGTTCCCTGATTCCGACGCTTACCCTCGGTATCCCGGGCGAATCCGTCACCGCAGTTTTGATGGGCGGGCTTGTCATCCAGGGCCTTACTCCGGGGCCTGAACTTTTCGGCAAATATGCCCCGATGACCTACACATTCTTTGCAGGCTTTGTCCTTGTCCAGTTCTTCATGCTGGGCATTGGCCTCCT
>JAGCAN010000115.1 GCA_017652685.1 Oscillospiraceae bacterium | reverse complement strand
TGCTGCTCAGCTGATTGCGGATATGCGGGGAAGATTTTACGGTATGATCTTAATGCAGAACAGGAAGAAACATAAGCACTAGTTCATAAGGATTGTGATAGACTTGTAAAAAGGAAGAAGTTGTTTTCCCCTGTTCTGCGTTGTCGGCGTATGATTCTTTTCTTGCTTTCGGAAACGAAGGCAAATATAATAGACCTGTCTTTTGTAGCTCAACTGATTTATAATAGGATCTTGGGAGTAGGACAGTTTAACGGAAAGGATGGTTTTGATATGGCACCGGAGATTTCACTAACAGTTTCCCAGCTCGCTTCTTATTTTGATCATACAATGCTTAGAGCCTATGCCTGCAGAGATGATTTCGTGAAGCTTTGCAAGGAGGCAAAGACCTATCGGTTTCGAATGGTGGCAATTAATCCTGCACAGGTAATTCTCTGCAAGGAGCTTCTGCAAGGCTCTCCGGTCCGTGTCGGTGCGGCGATCGGCTTTCCGCTTGGACAGAATACGATTTGCACAAAAGTTTATGAATCACAGGACGCCATTGATAACGGGTCAGATGAAATTGATTATGTCGTGAATCTTTCAGCCCTGAAAAACCGCGACTGGGCTTTTGTCGAACGGGAAATGGAGGCAATTGTCTCAGTTTGCAGAGAAAAAAGAGTAATTTCAAAAGTGATTTTTGAAAACTGCTATCTTGAGAAGCAGGAAATTGACCGTCTCTGTTCCATAGCGCTTCGGGTAAAGCCGGACTATATCAAAACCTCCACCGGTTTCGGAACCGGTGGAGCTCTGGTAGAAGACGTCATGCGAATGAAGCAGAATATTGGAGATGCAGTTAAGGTTAAGGCTGCTGGCGGGATCAGGACACTGGATGCTGCACTGGCAATGATTTCTGCCGGAGCTGAGCGTATCGGATCCAGTGCGAGTGTGCAGATCGTAGAAGAGTTTGCAGCCAGATTGCAAAGAGATAGAGGTGTGCTATGATACTGGGGCTTGATATCGGAGGCACTAATACACGCTTTGCACTGACGGATGAGTATGGCTCTCTCTTTACAGCATGCCGGGTCATCAAAAGCGCTGTGTTTGCCGATGCTGATCGGCCGTTTCAGAAGCTGGCTTCCATTTTAAAAGAGTATATACAGCAGGCAGGGGCTCCTTCTGTGGAGATTATATCTGCCGGAGTCCCTGCGACGGTGTCTAAAGACTTCAAAACGGTTTTCTGTGCACCCAATTTGAAGAGTGCGGAGGGGAAACCTGTATTTGACGGTCTCCCCGTGGCAGAGCTCCTTTCTGCTGAGATGGGTATCCCTGTGCTTGTGAATAAAGATGTCAACAATTTGCTCGCCTGTGATATGGTGTTGAATCATTTGACGGGAACTGTTGTAGGTTGTTATATCGGTACGGGTTTCGGTACATCTGTATGCGTCGATGGCCGCTTCATATATGGCAAAAACGGCTATGCTATGGATGTTGGGCATGTGTCTATTCTTGGGCAGAAGGGTGTTTGCGGCTGCGGTAAAGAGGGATGTATCGAGACGTTTGCTTCAGGTGCTGCTCTGAATCGTCTGCGTCTGGAGTACTTCCCGGAGGTACCTGGTGAGGAACTATTCCTGCATCATGCTTCCGATCCGCTTGTTTCTGCCTTTGTGGAAGCATGTGCCCAGCTTCCGGCTTTTCTTCTGACATGCTTTGATCCGGATTATGTTGTTCTCGGCGGTGGAGTTTTGGAAATGCCTGGATTTCCGATAGAAAGGCTGAAAGACCAGATCCTTCATTACGCTGGAAAGGCAGTTGCATCGGATCCTCCATGTTTTATCGAGGACACCCGATACCCGGAACGGGGGGTAATCGGCGCAGCCTGTTTTGCGAGAGCATACTATAGGCAAAGGGACTGACAGTATGATCCATTATCGGAGCTTGAACTCCTGTCTTCGGGAGCAGTTCGGGGAGAAAGTGTATAAGCTGGCCCTGGACGGTGGCTTTACATGCCCGACAAGAGACGGAACACTGGATACACGGGGCTGTATTTTCTGCGCTGGAGGGAGTGGGGAGTTTGCAGTGCCGGTGGGTAACGATGTCAATACCGCTATTGAAACGGCAAAAAAGATTGTTGCCGGGAAAGGCGGAAAAAAATATATAGCGTATTATCAGAGTTTTACGGGAACCTATGCACCTGTGGACAGATTGCGGGACCTTTATGCGAAAACACTTCTTCATCCTGAGGTTGTTGCTCTGTCAATCGCCACTCGGCCGGACTGCTTGCCGGATGAGGTCATTGCACTCCTTGCTGAGCTAAACAGAATAAAACCGGTCTGGGTGGAGCTTGGCTTACAGACAGTGCATGAATCTACAGCACAGTATATCCGGCGTGGATATCCTCTTTCGGTGTTTGAGGATGCTGTGCGCAGGTTGCACGAAACTGGTGTTGCAGTCATTGTCCATATGATTATTGGTCTTCCAGGGGAAACGTTGGAGATGATGGTGGAGACGGCGCGGTATATCGCAAAAAGCGGTGCTGAGGGTATCAAGTTCCAGCTCCTGCATGTGCTGGAAGGGACAGATCTTGCCCAGGACTACCGAAACGGGCGGTTTTGTGAGCTGTCTTTGGAAGGATATATTCGGGTGCTGGAACAGTGCATCGAAGTCATTCCGACTGATATGGTGGTTCACCGCCTGACCGGGGACGGAGCGAAACGTGACCTGATTGCTCCTTTATGGAGTGCGGATAAAAAGCAGGTTCTTAACGAGATTAATCGGGCATTTGACCGGGATCTGGTGCAGCAGGGGAGAAGATGGATTCCGGATACTGCCTGAGACCTGAGAAAGTCTTGGCCTTCTTACGGGGATACAGACTGTGTCGCAAGGATCTGAGGCAATTGGATGCGAAAAGCCGGTACATCAACCTTCGATGTACCGGCTTTTCGCATCCAATTGCCTCAGATCCTTGCTACACAGTCTGTATCCACGTAAGAAGGCCAAGACTTTCTCAGGTCTCAGGCAGTATCCGGAATCCATCTTCTCCCCTGCTGCACCAGATCCCGGTCAAATGCCCGATTAATCTCGTTAAGAACCTGCTTTTTATCC
>JAGCAN010000013.1 GCA_017652685.1 Oscillospiraceae bacterium | reverse complement strand
TGTCCCCTGCACGTGGCACTAACTTGCCGACGACAGGCCCCGGTACCTCTGCCCGCATGATGTGCATCGAGTGTTCTCCGCTCATCGGGAGCACAGCCATCATAAACACCAGCACACCCATTCCGCCTATCCAGTGTGTAAAGGAACGCCAGAAAAGGCCAGCTCGAGACAGCCCCTCGATATTGTTCAGGATGGAGGCTCCTGTCGTTGTCAGGCCGGACATCGTTTCAAAAAAAGCATCAACGTAAAAAGGGATATCCCCTGCAAGCACAAACGGGAGAGCCCCGAAAGCTGACATGGCAAACCAGACAAGTGCCACTGCCACAAAGCCATCCCTCGCGTATATGGTTTCCACGTTCGGTTTCAGCCTTGTCAGAAGGAATCCGACAAGGCCTGTTATCACAGCCGAAAGCAGATAAGCTACAGGCCTTTCCCCGAAACACAACCCCGCTATCACCGGTAGAATCATCAGGCTGCCTTCCAGGCAAAGAGAGAGCCCAACCATACGCCAGATCATTTTTCTGTTCATCATGCGCCTTTCATAATACCGTCGATGGTCTCAAGCCACCCGGCCTCTGTTACAATGACGGCGTGGTCGCCCGCTTTAATCTCCGTGCTGCCATCCGGAATGATACTCTTTCCTCTGCGGATCAACGCTGCGACCAGAACATTCGGCTTCAGTTGCAGATCGCGGATCGGAATACCGATACATTTTGCATCGGGGTTAATTTTAAACTCCAGTGCCTCTGCTTTCCCGTCAGCCAGTTTATATAGTGTCTCCATGCTGCTCCCAACGGAGTTGCTCATGGCACGTACATAGCGGGTGATTTGCTGTACTATGATCTTCTTCGGAATAACAATGCTGTCAAATTCCTTATCACTGAGGATCTCCACAAAATGTTCATGGTTGATCCTTGTGACGATTTTCCCTTCTGTGCAGTGTCTGGCATAAATAGATGTAATGATATTGTCGCCGTCATCCCCAAACAGAGTAACAAAACCGTCTGCAGACTGTATGCCTTCCTCCATCAGCACATCGCTACGCGAAGCTTTCCCGCAGATGATACGTGCTTCCGGAATCAGCTCACACAGCTCTTCGCAACGCTTGCGATCTTCTTCAATCACGGTAACACTGATTCCGTTTTCTTCCAGAATTCTTGCCAGATAAACGGACGTTCGACCTCCGCCAGTAATCATCACATTTTTTACCGGGCGTTTATATGCTCCTGCTGCCACGAAAAACTTTCTCAGCTCTTTGGAGATACCTGTGATACTCAGCACGTCTCCACCCTTGACTATAAAGTCGCCTTTTGGAATAATTGCTTTTCCGTCGCGCTCCGCAAGGCTTACAAGTACCTTTGCACCCATGGCTTTCTGCATATCCCTCAGGGATACACCATCGAGCATTCCGCCTGGGGCTACGCGATGTTCAACGATCTCAAGACTTCCTTTCGAAAAAGCATCAATTCGCGACGCGCTCGGAAATCGCAGAATACGAGAAATCTCCTTTGCGCATTCATACTCCGGATTGACAAGCAGTTCTATTCCAAGCGCTTCCCGCAGAAATTCCGTCTTGCCGAGATATTCCGTGTCTCTGACACGTGCAACTACATGCTGTGTGCCAAGCTTTCTTGCGGAGATTCCGCACACCATGTTCACTTCGTCCTGCTCGGTAGCGGCAATAAGCAAATCGGCATTCTCTGCCCCTGCTTCTGCCAGAACATCCGGATTCGTAGCGCTCCCCTCTATACAGATTACATCAATATCATTTGAAACATGGGAAATGGTTTCCTCATCCCTGTCAATCACAGTGATATCATGACCTTCTTTGGAAAGTACCTCTGCCAGGGAACTGCCGATACGACCTGCACCCGTAATAATAATCTTCATTTTTTCTTACCTCAGCGGGAATCTCTGTACTAATCTTCTTGAAAAATGATTATATCACAAATCGTCCGTCTCGTACAGCACTTGAAAGATCATTTTTTGCATTTAACCAAATACCATATTTTGTATTATTATCGGTTACAAAGTGGAAAAATATTCTAAATATTGTGAAACCATCTTGACAAGTCCGAAGGAAAGTCCTATTATATGGATGCTGTCGCTTTGCGGCAGCATCCATCTGCAAAGGAGATACCATGTTTCTTTCCGGCCTGCAAAAACTTACCCTTCTGGATTATCCCGGTAAAGTCGCCTGCACCGTATTCACTGCGGGCTGTAATTTTCGCTGCCCCTTCTGTCACAATGCCGGACTTGTCCTTCCGGAAAGGTTTTCCCAGGATGTAACGGAAGAAGACATTCTTGCTTTTCTGAAAAAACGTGTCGGGATCCTTGACGGTGTAGCCATTACCGGCGGAGAACCGTTGCTCCACAAAGAACTACCCGCCTTCCTTCGTCAGGTGAAAGAGCTCGGCTATCTCGTCAAACTTGACACTAACGGTTCTTTTCCGGATCGCTTGAAGGAAGTGGTTTCTGAAGGGCTTGTTGACAGGGTTGCGATGGATATTAAAAATGCCCCGGATCTCTACGCCGAAACAGCAGGCATCCCCCGTCTTGATCTTCAAGACATTGAACGCAGCAAAAACTTTCTGCTTGCCGGTTCTGTAGAATACGAATTCAGAACCACCGTCGTGAAAGGCCTCCACACGTCCGAGAGTCTTATTGAGGCTGCAAAGTGGATTACCGGTGCTAACGAATACTATCTCCAGCAATTTAAAGATTCCGGTGATGTGATTGCCATCGGTGGCCTCTCAGCGTATGACGAAAAAGAAATGTATGCGCTGGCCGATGCTGTTTCGTCCTATGTTCCGGGCGTTCAGGTAAGAGGTATATAAAAGAAGTTGAACCCAACAGGAGAATTGTCATGTATAATCAGGTAACAAAAAGAGACGGAAAAATAGTCGATTTCGACATCCAGAAGATTGCAGACGCAATTCGAAAGGCTTTTGACGCCACAAATACAGAATACAACGACAGCGTAATTGATTTTCTGGCACTCAAAACAACCGCAGATTTTCAGAGCAAAGTAAAAAACGGTGCCATTGCGGTCGAAGATATTCAGGACAGTGTCGAAACTGTGCTTTCCCGCGGAGGATATGAGCAGGTCGCCAAAGCCTATATTCTTTACCGCAAACAGCGTGAAAAACTCAGAAACACAAAATCTTCTTATCTCGATTACAAGGAAACGGTTGATAAATACCTCAACATTGAAGACTGGCGTGTAAAAGAAAATTCTACTGTTACCTATTCAGTCGGTGGTCTGATTCTTTCCAATTCCGGCGCTATCACTGCAAATTACTGGCTTTCTGAAGTTTATGATGAAGAAATTGCCAACGCACACCGCAATTGTGACATTCATTTGCACGACCTTTCCATGCTTACCGGATACTGTGCCGGCTGGAGCCTGAAACAGCTCATCCAGCAAGGTCTGGGTATCCCGGGTAAAACCAATTCTGCCCCTGCAAGCCACCTTTCCACACTCTGCAACCAGATGGTTAACTTTCTCGGAATCATGCAGAATGAATGGGCCGGTGCGCAGGCTTTTTCCTCCTTTGATACCTATCTTGCTCCTTTTGTAAAAGTAGACAATCTCTCCCAGAAAGAAGTCAAACAGTGTGTTCAGAGCTTTATCTTCGGCGTGAATACACCATCCCGCTGGGGTACGCAGGCTCCTTTCTCCAACATCACGCTGGACTGGACAGTTCCTTCCGACTTGAAAGATCTCCCGGCAATTGTCGGCGGCAAAGAGATGGATTTCACCTACGGTGACTGCAAAAAAGAGATGGACATGGTCAACAAGGCCTTCATCGATATCATGATTGAGGGCGATGCCAACGGTCGTGGTTTCCAGTATCCGATCCCGACCTATTCCATCACACGTGATTTTGACTGGTCTCCTACTGAGAACAACCGCCTGTTGTTTGAAATGACAGCAAAATACGGCACTCCGTACTTCTCCAATTATATCAATTCCGATATGGAGCCGTCTGATGTCCGTTCCATGTGTTGCCGTCTCCGCCTCGATCTTCGGGAACTCCGCAAAAAATCAGGTGGTTTCTTCGGTTCCGGCGAGAGCACAGGCTCGATTGGTGTTGTCACCATCAATATGCCGCGTATTGCTTATCTTGCTTCTGATGAGGCTGACTTCTATCGTCGTCTCGACAAACTGATGGACATTGCTGCCCGCAGCCTCGATGTCAAGCGTAAAGTGATTACCAGGCTTCTGGATGCAGGTCTTTATCCGTATACCAAGTATTATCTCGGCACTTTTGCAAATCACTTCTCCACCATCGGCCTTGTCGGCATGAACGAAGCCGGCTTAAATGCCAACTGGCTTCGCTGTGATATGACGGATCCACGCTGCCAGGAATTCACCAAGCAGGTTCTCGATCACATGCGCGAGCGTTTGAGCGACTATCAGGAAAAATATGGAGATCTCTTTAACCTGGAAGCAACCCCTGCCGAGTCCACTTCCTATCGGCTTGCAAAGCACGACGTTGAGCTGTACCCTGACATCATTACCGCAGCAGAACCCGGGGGAACACCATATTATACCAATTCTTCACATCTTCCCGTCGGGTATACGGATGACGTATTTGCCGCTCTTGACATTCAGGATGATCTTCAAACGCGTTACACCTCCGGGACGGTCTTCCATGCTTTTCTCGGTGAAAAACTCCCGAGTTGGGAAGCCGCTGCCAATCTGGTGCGGAAAATTGCGGAAAACTACAAGCTACCGTACTACACTATGTCTCCAACTTATTCCGTTTGTAAGAATCACGGATATCTTATTGGAGAGCAATTCACCTGTCCGGAATGCGGTGAATCCGCAGAAGTTTACAGCCGTATTACCGGTTATTATCGCCCCGTTCAGAACTGGAATGCCGGTAAAACGCAGGAGTTTAAAGAGCGCAAAACCTATGTGCCGGAAACTTCCCGCTTAACTCATACCGGTCCTCTTCCGGATGGAGAAGCTTCCGCCCGTCTTTCCAGATCCGATTCCGCACAGTCTTCTTCAGCATCTGCCGTAAAAGTCTCCAAAGACGAAGGAACGCGCAAGGCTATCCTTTTCAAGACGGCAACATGCCCCAATTGCCGTATTGCAATCAGTTATCTCGACAAAGCAGCTTTCCCGTATGAAGCTCTTCTCGCCAATGAAAATGCCGAACTGGCCACTTCTTTCGGTGTCAAACAGGCACCTACCCTCATCGTTTTCGCTGAAGATGGCTCTTACAGCAAATATGCCGGAGCCGGTGCCATTAAAGGCTTTCTCAATACAAATGCCTCCGTCAGCGCATAAACGATAACAGAGTACTGTTTCGAGAAATTATCCATACGGAATTTGACAGTCAGCCCTTCCCCTGCTATAATCACGGCATGGGGAAGGGCTTTTTACCACTTTCCCTATGAATCGTAAATGAGGTGGAATCCTTGGCACATAAACTGAATGAACTAAAACCCGGCCAGTCTGCCCGCATCGAACAGGTCGGCGGAGAAGGCGCTCTGCGACAGCACTTTCTGGATATGGGTGTAATCCCCGGTGCAGAAGTCACAATGATCAAGCTGGCTCCAATGGGAGACCCCATGGAACTTCGTATTCACGGATACGAATTAACCCTGCGTATTGCAGATGCGGAAAAAATCAGTATTTCTCCGATGGATCAGGTCTCCGTCACAGAGGGAGACTCCCGCAAAAAAAAACATAAAGATCATCCCGGTCTCGGCGAAGAAGGCCGGTTCCATCCGAAAGGCACCGGTAACCCGCTCCCGGAGGGAACGGTTCTTACCTTTGCTCTTGCAGGGAATCAGAACAGCGGGAAAACAACATTGTTCAATCAGCTCACAGGTGCCAATCAGCATGTCGGAAATTTCCCCGGCGTAACAGTCGATCGGAAAGACGGTGCTATCCGTGGCCACAGCGATACCTCCATCACAGACCTGCCTGGTATTTATTCCATGTCCCCTTATTCCAATGAGGAAGTTGTTTCCCGGGACTTTATTCTGAACAGCAAACCGAAAGCAATCATCAATATTGTGGATGCTACCAACATCGAACGCAATCTGTATCTCACTATGCAGCTTCTCGAAATGAACATTCCCATGGTAGTCGCCCTGAATATGATGGATGAACTGACCGGAAACGGCGGCACCGTTGACATCAATGCCATGGAAGCCATGCTCGGCGTTCCTGTTGTGCCGATTTCCGCTTCCAGGAATGAAGGCGTCGATGAATTAGTACGTCATGCGCTCCATATTGCCAGATATCAGGAAAAACCATTGCGACAGGACTTTTGCAGTGCAGAGGATCACGGCGGGGCCGTACACAGGGCACTGCATGCCGTAGGTCATCTGATTGAAGACCATGCAACTGCTGCAGGACTCCCGATTCGTTTCGCAGCGAGCAAACTCATTGAGGGCGATCCTCTCATTGCCGAACAACTGGATCTGGATCGGAATGAGGAAGAGATGCTGGAACACATTATCCTCCAGATGGAAACAGAACGCGGGCTTGACCACAGCGCTGCGATGGCTGATATGCGTTTTGAGTATATCAGCAAAGTCTGCGATGCCTGTGTTATCAAGCCCCATGAAAGCAAGGAGCATATCCGCAGTCAGCGCCTTGACAGAGTACTGACCGGCAAGTATACTGCCATTCCTATGTTTATCGGTATTATGGGCCTTGTTTTCTTCCTCACCTTTTTCCTGATCGGCCCGTTTCTGCAGGATCTGCTAGCCGGAGGAATCGAAGAACTCGGAGCTCTTGTAAAACAGCTGATGGAGGCAGGACATGTCAACGCAGCTGTACAGAGCCTTGTAATGGATGGTATTTTTGAAGGTGTCGGCAGTGTGCTGAGTTTTCTTCCTCTCATCATCGTCCTTTTTCTCTTTCTCTCTCTGCTGGAAGACAGTGGCTACATCGCCCGCGTAGCCTTTTTCATGGATAAACTTTTGCGGCGTATCGGTCTCTCCGGCCGCAGCATTGTCCCAATGCTGATCGGATTCGGATGCACCGTTCCGGCCGTTATGTCAACCAGAACACTGCCCAGTGATCGTGACAGACGCATGACCATTTTGCTTACTCCGTTCATGTCCTGCACGGCAAAACTTCCGATTTACAGCTTTTTTGTCAGTGCTTTCTTTCCTCGCAGCAGCTGGCTGATCATTACAGGGCTCTATTTGCTTGGTATCGTGACCGGGATACTGGTTGCTCTTATTTTCAAAAAAACGCTCTTTAAAGGTGAGGCTGTACCGTTTGTCATGGAACTGCCAAATTATCGTCTCCCAAGCCCGCGAAATGTCCTACAGCTCCTGTGGGAAAAAGCAAAGGACTTTCTGCAACGTGCCTTTACTGTTATTTTCATTGCCACGATCATTGTATGGTTCCTGAAGAGTTTTGATTTCGGCTTCAATCTGGTGCAGGATTCCCACAGCAGTATCCTTGCTGCTGTTTCCAGTGTTCTGGTGCCGCTTTTCAAACCCATCGGTTTAGGGGACTGGCGTATCGTCACTTCCCTGATCAGCGGTTTTCTGGCGAAGGAGAGTGTCGTCTCCGTCATGGAAATTCTCTTTTCTTCCGAGACAGGCATCACCTCTATGATCACCACACTGACAGCTTCTTCCCTTCTCGTTTTTAGCCTGCTCTATACCCCTTGTATTGCAGCCATCGCCTCCATCAAACGGGAACTCGGCAGAAAATGGGCATTTTACGTGGTGCTGTGGCAATGCGGTATTGCCTGGATTATGGCCCTTCTCGTGCGGCTGATCGGGCTTGCTCTCGGTTTGTAGAGAGGGCCTGTCAATGAATCTCTGGGATATTCTGATTCTATTTCTGGTCGCGGTTCTTGTGTTGATTGCCTTTAGAGTCATGCGGAAAGGTCGGTCCGGCTGCTGTTCAGCCACATGCCCAGGCTGCAGTGCATGCACATGTTCGGATTCCTGCCCATCCTGCAACCAGCAAAACGAATGCCATTCTTCCTCTAATAGTTCCTGATTATTGTTTTGGTTATGAGGCACCAAAGGTGATTTCGGTGAAAATGGACTTAAAAATACAAAAACCAGTCTTATTAGGAATATTTGACAAAAAAAGCAGGTCGAAAATGACCTGCTTTTCCCATTCTCACCCATTTTCACCAGACGGGTTAATTTTCACTTTTTTATGACCGTATTATTGATTCCAGTTCTCCGGTTTCATGCTTGCTGGGAGTCGTTTCATCAGCAGTGTTGTTACGGTGCCTGTTACAAAACCCGTCACAAGCCCCGCCAGCATAAGAATTGCCATATAATAAACCAGCCGGTTTGTTTCCAGAATCACCATAGCAAGCCCAACCTGCCCGATGTTGTGAAAGACCGCACCCGCCATGGCAATTGTGATGGGAGAAAACCCTTTTGCCTTGTACAGTGCCGACATCACAATCATACTGAGCACCCCACCGGCAAAGGCATACATCATCGCATTCACGCCGGAAAACAGGAACCCTGAAAGCACCACTTTCACAATCATCAGTATAAATGCCGCAGGAATACCCAGCCAATAAATGGCAAGAAGCAAAACGCTGTTGCTCAGTCCAAGTTTAACACCCGGTACACCGGTCGGTACAAGGTTTTCCAGGTATCCCAGCATCAGCATTACAGTGACAAGCAGTGCAGAAACTGTGAGGCGGCGTGTTTTTTTACCGGTTCTCATCTTTTCCTCCGTCCGTGGGGACACTGGAAGCGAAACTCTCAGGATGCGAAGCCAGATAAGCCTCTAATTCTGCCTGATAGGCCTCCTGCTCACTATATAGTTTCATCAGCTGACTTTCCGTTTCTGCAGGAGTCAGCAATTCCAGGGAAAGTCTGTGTGGAAGGCAGATCACCATATTGAACAGAATTCTGCTGTCCCTGTTCTCCAGCGTTACTTCCCCCTCACCCACACAGTTCTGGTTGTCACAGTTGGAGGATTCCATATAAAAGGAGTTCTTCCCGATATGAACAACATTCTCACTGCCGTCACCCTGTTTAACCCGGAATGCGTTTTCGCCATTCAGAGGAATGGGAGAATAAACACCGTTATTTGTCGTCACCAGCAGATATGCCTCGGCCGGATATTCTTCCAGATAGGCTCTGGCGGCTTCCCGCGCCGCTTCAGCGGCGTTGTCGGCTGCACCCTTTTCTGTCTCTGCCTCCCTCAAAGATTCCTCTGACGGGAAATCCATTATCTCTTCAGCAGTAGGAACCGGCTGTACGGTTTGCGATGTCCGACTCGAAAATCCGTAGGCAAACAGCACTGCAGCAAGCAGAAGAACAAAAAGTAATACAAGGAGATCTTTCTTCTTCATTTCGCTATTGTTTTATTTTGCTACAGCATAAATATCTTCCCGCAGGCAGTTGAATGTAGGCAGCTGGGCGCGGACCACATCTGTCCGCGACAGGTCAATCTCCGCATAGAGAATCTGCTCTTTTTCGTCTGAGACAGCAAGCACCGTACCGAATGGGTCTATAATCATTGAATGACCCCAACATTCATAAGAAAACCCATCAAATCTTGCAGCTGATGCACCGGCAAAGAAAACCTCATTGTCCACAGCCCGCATACGCAGTGACATTTCCCAATGGGCAGGGCCGGTTTTCATATTGAACTGTGCGGGAAGAAAGATCATTTGTGCGCCCCGCTTTGCCATTGCCCGGAACAGTTCCGGAAAGCGTACATCAAAACAGATTGCCACACCAAAACGCCCGTACCGGGTGTCAAACACGGTGATATCCTCCCCCGACGTAAAGGTGTCAGATTCCCGGAAACGCATCCCCGGAATATCAACATCAAAAAGATGTATTTTCCTGTGCCTGGCAATCTGCTCTCCTTTTTCGTTGAAGACAAAGCAGGTATTATAAATTTTGTCGTCTTCCGTTTCCGGAATTGATCCGCCGATAAGCACAATCCGATTCTTTCTTGCCCAGGCAGACATGGTATTTACACAGTCTTCATGCCCATGCGCTGCAATTGTTCTGAAATATCTTTCGGAATAAGGGCAATTGAACATTTCCGGCAGGCAGACAATCTGAGCACCGTTTTCCGCCGCTTCTCGTACCATTTGCTCGGCTTTTTCCATGGTTTGCCCCTGGTCAAGCTCCGTTCGAATCTGGCAGACGGCAGTTTTAAAAGTGGAATTTTCCATCTTCGCTATCCTTCACTTAATAAAACAGCTTTGCAATAGGGCTGTTCGCATCTAATATTAACGTTTTTTCCGCCCCGGTCATCGATTTTGTCAGTGCATCCAGTGCAATCATATACGTGTAGAAGTCTGCTTCTTCCTCAGAATCATACACATCCGCCAGAATCCGCATATACTCTGCATCTCCTTCTGCACGCAGCTCAGCTGCACGGGCATTCGCTTCCGAAAGGGTAATCATAACTTTCTTGTCCGCTTCATTACGGATCCGTTTTGCCTCTGCATTGCCTTCTGCAGTATAGGAAGCTGCAATATTGTTTCTTTCCGAAATCATGCGTGTGTAAACAGCATCTTTGTTATCATCCGGAAGATCGAGTGTTTTTGTTTCAACAGCAAGAATTTCAATCCCGTACCGATCAAAATTATTCCCGATATTCTCCATTACCAGTTTTACCACTCGGCCGTCCCGCCCGGAAATAATTGTCTCCTGCTTCTGGGATGAGATCACAGTCTTGAGAGCATTATAAATAATAGCATTAATACGGCTTTCCGCATTGGCAACGCTTCCTGACAGTGACTCAATAAACAGCCTCGGGTCGCTGATACGCCAGAGCGCAAAGGAATCCAGAACCATGGAATGCTTATCTCCTGTGATAACATCACTGATCGGCAGGTCATAGAGCAACTCGGTTTTCGGCAATGTGGAAACAGACTGTACAAGCGGCAATTTGAAGTAAAGCCCCGGTTCGCTTTTCACACTGTTCACAGCACCAAACTGCCACACAATACCGTATTCATTCTGATGCACAATGTACATTGATCCGAAGAGAATCAGCAGAATCACCAGCAATACCGCCAAAACAAGAATTCGGCTCAGCGGTTTTTTTCCTGCAGTAAAACTCATTGCTTTCCATCCTCCTTCCCTGCCTGCACAAAATCATCCAATGGCAGAACTGTCGTCATTTCAGCGCCGTCTTTCCCAGCAATGACGATTTTCATCTCCGGGAAGATATCTGAAACCGTTTCATAGAAAAGTCTCTGCTTTGTAATTTCGGGATATTTTGCGTATTCCTCATACAGTTTCTGAAATCTCGAAGCCTGTCCGTTGGCTTCGTTGATCCGTGAAGTCTTATAAGCCTCCGCCTTTTGCAGCACTTCATCAGCGTCTGCCTGTGCTGCCGGCAAAACTTCATTGGCATATTTGTTGGCGTTGTTGGTCGCTGTCTCCGCATCCTGCTTGGCTGTCTCTACCGCTTTAAAAGCTTCCTGAACTTTAACCGTTGGAGGTTCAGCATCCTGAATCGTAATGTTCACCAGCGTTATGCCGAGATCTTCCTGCTCCAGGCGGGCAAGGATTTTATCTTTAATGGCCGCCTGGATTTCACTTTTTCCGGTTGTTATAACATCGTCCACCTTATAGAGGCCGATGGTGTCCCTGATATACGACTGGCAGAGCATCTTGAGAATTCCTACAGGGTCTGCAGAGTTATAAAGGTACTTCACAGGGTCCGTCACACGATACTCCACATAGAAATCGACATTGACGAAATTGTAATCCACCGTGATCATAACCGACTCTGTAGGAATAGAATTCCCTGTTCGAATATCATATCCGATAGCGAACCCTTTTGTGGCTTTGGATACCAGCGTTTTCTGCTGGATAAACGGCCATTTGAATTTTAACCCAGAGGTCGACACCACAGACGGTTTCCCGAGCGTTGTGATGACGGCAAATTCATCTTCCTGAAGCTCATAAAATGAGTTGAAGAAAATAGAGACGATCAGCAGCAAAACTACTGCTATGGGAATCAGCGCCGGTCTGAAACGGGACTGCGGCCTTCTGGGCTTTTCCTGCCGTGGCTGCGGATCCGGATCCGGACGTTTCCAGCTGTATTCGTTTGGATCCATTGGTTTTCCTTTCTGATTTTTCCGATTTTCGGAAAATGATTTATGGTTCTATTGTACCGTAAACAATCCGTCATTGCAAGCATTTCTGTCCTGTGTGACAGTTGTGTGACAGCTGTTATGCTAAACTGATAGCGTCATAAAAATCTGTGCCAAAGCAGACGAAAATTATTTCTAAAATTTAAATAATTGTTACAATTAGGTGCAGATTTTTCGAATCAACTGTGCTATAATAAAAAAAATTTTTGGAGGTGCAACCCATGGCAAACGACGTGAATAAGAACAACCTGGAAGATCAGGTACTTGACGCTGTGACAGGCGGTGCAACCATTGTCAAAACAACGGTTAATGTACCTGTGGATTCTACAATCAGGCCCAAAGCAGACGGAGAACCGCTCAATGACCTTGAGTTGCTGAAAGTTTCCGGTGGTGTGCTTGCTACCCCGGTTGGCGAAGATCCGAAACCGCAGCCTGTTTTTGCCCCGGCTTACACAACAACTTACGTTGTTAAGCGTGGTGATACGCTCAGTGCCATTGCCCTGCGTTATCACACCACAGTTTCTGCCCTGCAGAATCTGAATCGCATCGGTAATCCCGATCTCATCACAGAAGGCACAACACTTCTTATTCCAACGAGATAAGTTTCAGGTTCCAAAAGAAAAGAATCCAGTCATCGGAGAGATGTCCTCTTTCCTTTGGCTGGATTCTTTATGCATATGCCAAAACAGTCAACGCAGTATATACTGCAGCAACAGCAAACAGGATGATTGCCTGTTTTCTGCGATGCTCCGTCAGCAGCCCGACATATTCTCGAACAGCAGCATTTGGCCAGAAATACCACTTTGTCGGTGCTCCCATTCCTACAGCATCCAGGCCTGTCTGTTCTGCCTTCAGTCCTGCACGGAACACATGATAATTCGTCGTAAAGAAAGCAACTTTGGCATCTTTCCTCACTGCATCAATTATCTCTTTGGAAAACTGCATGTTTTCCAGAGTATTGACGGATCGGCTCTCCGTAAGAATCCGTCCCGGCGAAATCCCCTGCTCCAGCAAATACGTCTGCATTGCTGCTGCTTCTGACTGTATTTCATCCACTCCCTGTCCTCCGGAGACCACAAAAAAGGCTTCCTTTCCGTTTTTCTGCATCTGTGCATTCCGGAATTGTAAAGCCAGATTAAGCCTGCCTTTGAGTAATGGCGTCGGAGTTCCGTCTTTTTTCAAAGCACAGCCAAGAACAATCAGAAAATCTCTGTCTTTCTCTGCATTCCCCTTTGCTGCAATGATATCTGCAACCGCAGAACCGATAATCATACATTCAAAATAGAGATAAAATGCCGCCAGCAGATTGATCAACAGGTTTTCTCCCAGACTCTGCTGTCCATATACGGCAGCCCGATAATCCAGATAGTCAATCAACGCCTGTCCTGCTATGAGCAGAAAGGAAAGGATGATTCCGAGCACATTTACAAAACGAAATCCTTCGTGCCGGATCAGCATAATATTGGAGACGAAAAGGCTGCCCGCGAACAACAGCAAAAAGGGAGCTGTCAGAAGCATATAGTTTTTGGCGGAATGCAGCAGGGTAAAAATCGTCTGCGCTTCCCGAAAGCTCTGAGGATTTCGAAAGCTATGAATGGTTATATACACATACGTCCCGGCGAGCGAGAGAATAAACAAGGCAAATCCGAAGTAAAATATGGTATTGTAAGAGTATGGACTCTCTTTCAGCTGCAGTCGAAATGCCCGCCAGAGCAAACACACAACAAGCGAGAAATAAACAGTCAGCACAAGATTTGTCCACATCAGCCAGCCCGGTCTTCCCAGCTTTATGAAATACAGCAGCAGAATCCCTGTGATGACCGAAAGCCCGATAATGCCAGAAATTCCCGGCATCTTTTTACGGATGCCGGGTTTCAAGACTTTCTCTCTTTCTTATCAGGATCTGCACTGTTGGGATGAGTGTGCAGGAGATTCATCATAAGTGTTACAAACCAGGAGTGCCTGTCGACACCGTCCTGATCCCGGAACGTGTCGAATCCACCTGTAACAGCACCAAGTTCCTCATCAGGAAGAGCCACTGTTTTCCATATTTGTTCCGTTTCCGTTCCCTTTTTCATAACCCGTCCTCCTGTCATGCTTTTGAAAAAGCCTCTGCCCAGAAAGAGCAAAGGCTTTTTCCGATCTCTGACTAAGGTCAGAATTTAATGACCAGCTTCTGGCCTACCGAAATCTGATCGGCATTTTTGATGTTGTTCCACTGGCAAAGCTGCTCGACAGTGCAGTGGTATTTCTTTGCAAGTTCACCCAGGGTATCTCCACTCTTAATTTCATAGGGGAGCTGCGTTCCACCCTGAATACTGCTCAGTTCTTCATCGTTCAGTACTACTTTTTCCATATCCATCTTTGTTGTTCCTTTCTGAAAAACTTTTTCTTTCTCTTTCCCGCAAACGGCTTCTCCTTTTGTCTGCAGACATAGTATAGCACAGGAAATGTCACACAACTGTCACACAATATCAGTATTTTTTGCGAATACGTAAAACATTGTACCCTTCCCTGTACTCATAGCTCACGTCATCCATTATCCTCTTGACGAGAAAGATACCCAGCCCTCCTGTCGGTCGGTCACGCGCTGCAAGTGATACATCGGGGTCCTCTTTCGCCAGTGGATTATACGGTCGCCCCTGATCCAGAAATGTAACAATAGCCGCAGGCGGATCTTCTTCCAGATCCACCTGTACGGTTGCCATTCCGCTTCCCGGATCATAAGCATAGTGGGCAATGTTGCTGAACAGCTCATCGATCGCTACATCGAGTTGCATCTGCGTTTTCACCGGGCAGCCTGCTTCTTCCAGCTGTCCGTTGACAAAGTCAGTAACCGTCTCAACATTGTTAATAGTAGCGGGAACTGTCAGCTCTCTCATTATTCAATATTCAGAATGTCTATAAACCCTGTTACTTCAAATACTTCCATAACAACTTCGTTTGCATGCAGAAGTCTCATGCTCCCCTGCTTTGCCATCATTTTATGCGCAGAAAGCAGAACACGCAGCCCGGCAGAAGAGATATACTCCAGGTCACTCAGATCAATCACCAGTTCTGTCACACCAGTGAGATTGTCTTTCAAAAACTGCTCCAGTTCCGGAGATGTCGAAGTGTCAAGCCGCCCTTTCAGTGCAACCTCAAGAACAGTGTTTTCCGTTTTTTTGCTGATTTCTAACATGGTGCCTTTCCTCCTGTTATCATTCAAAATTTTTTACAATGGTGAAACTTGCTTTATTCTTTTTTATGCCGACGATTACATCGTCAGACAATTTAGCCACAATAGATTTCTCCAATTCATCCCAGGCTTCTCCGTTCTCTGTTTTCTCTTCCTCAGGAGCAAGATTCTGTCTGTATCCATTCAGAGACCATACCGGGATAATCATTGCTTCTTCGCCTATTCCTACAGCATTCAGTTCCGTAGGAACCTCCTGCACTCCATATTTTGCCTGCATTTTGCCGACATCGTCATAAAACAGCAGGCTGTTTTCGATCATATCAGCTATTTTTCCCATAAATCCCTTTCGGCTTGCATTCTCTCCGGATGTCGAAAGTGAAATCAGCTGATCCTTCCGTTCCCGATCCATATCGGTTTCCACTTCAAGACAAATATAACAGATACGGCCTTCATATTCAAGCCAGAATTTTCCTTCAAATCCGTCTGTCATTGCCCGAACCATTCCAAGAGTCTCTTCCACAAGAAGCTGGAGATGAAGCCATTCCTTTCTGGAGAGACCTAGGCGCATCGCTACATCGTCCGTAATTTTCATCGCAGCAGGAAGCCGAATATTAGTGTTCTTTACCGGCAGTTTGTTCGTCTGCATTGTTTAACCTCCTCTATTCTTCGGCTGAACCGGTGTTTTCCCCGGAATCGCCGTGTTTTTCTTCTGTTTTTTCCAGGCGTTGGCGTTCGACAAGCTCCGCAAACCGTCCACCTTTTGCAATCAGTTCCTCATACGTGCCGTCTTCTGCAATTTTACCCTCTTCAAGGACCAGAATTCTGTCACAGTGACGTATGGTAGAAAGCCGATGTGCTATAACAATACGAGTGCATTTCAAATTGTCTAACGCATCCGACACCTGCTTCTGGGTTTTATTATCTAATGCACTGGTTGCCTCGTCAAACATCAGTATCTTCGGCTTGGGTGCAATCGCCCGGGCGATCATCAGCCGCTGCTTCTGCCCACCGGAAATGCCGCCCTGTCCTTCACTGATTACTGTGTTCATTCCCATGGGCATATTGCGAATATCATCCGCAATGCCGGCAATTTCTGCTGCTTCCCACGCATCCTTTACTGACAACTGTGGTGCGGAAATTACAATATTTGAATAGATGTCCCCCTGAAAGAGACTACCGTCCTGCGTCACAGCTCCAATCATTCTTCTTAGAGAACGCAGATCGATTTTATTGATATCTTTTCCGTCATAATATATGGCTCCGCGCTCGGGTTTTTCAAACCCAAGGAGCAACCGCATCAGGCTGCTCTTTCCTGCTCCTGATTTCCCGCAAATTGCCACATATTCTCCGGCTTTGATCTTCAGATTCATCCCGTCAATCACATAAGGCATATGCTCATTGTAACGGAAAGAGATGTTATTCATTTCAATTGAGCCGGATAGCCTTGTAAGAATTTCTCTGCCCTCTGAAATCTCCGGTTCCGCTTTCAGAATCGGCTCTGCCATTTCCAAAATTGGCCGGATCTGTGCTACGGATACTGCAATCCCGGCAAGGGAAGAAAATGCTCCCATAACCATTCCATATGTTGCGCTGAATGCGAGATAATCGGAAGGCGAAACTTGCGTTTTCACAGCAAAGAAATAGATGACAAGCGTACCAACCAGTGAAATCGCTGTAAGAAAGGCAGAATTGATTTTCAAAAACAGCGGAGGGTTATACTGCAACTCCGCTTCTTTAGCATACGCGTCGGCCCATTTGGCAAAGGCTCTCTTTTCCGCTCCAGCAAGCTTGATTTTCTGAACGCCGGTAATCAGGGCATAACTCAATCCGCTTTCCTTTGCGTTGTACTCCATTTGCTGCTTGCTCAGCTTCATCTTCGTCAGCGTCGTGATCAGTGATACTACCACTGTTGCAAGAATCACACAAAGTGCGGGTGTGGTGAGAGCCGGAGCAAAACGAAAGATTTGTCCGATGTATAACAGCGATGCCAGCGAAGTGATTCCTGTAGAAAACACACTGCCAAGCAGCAGACTGCAAAGCTGATTTACTGCCTGACTTCTTCTGGACAATTCTCCTGCACTGTACGATCTGAAAAACGGTGCCGGCAGGCTCAGCAGACGCTGCATCATAGCGGCTTCTACTGCAAGGGAAGTTTTTGTCTCAATCCGGGTCATAGCCAATTCACGTGACATGGTGAACAATTGTGACGACAGCGCTGTGCAGATCAAAAACCCCGCTGTACCCCATAGCAACGTGACATTTCCAAGCGGAAGCACAAAACCTGTCAGCATTTTCGTTAGTCGCGGGACCAGAATTCCAGTGAGGACGATCAGAAACGTCAATATAACAAACAGTACAACGTCACCTGCATTGAGACAGTTTTTCAGGTATAGCAGAAGATCCGGAATTCCGATAGTCTTCAGTGGCAGGGGGCGGTAAAAACAGAACGCCTCCTCACGGAATTCTCCCGCAGTTCGCTTTGTAATCTGTGTTTTTTTCCCGGTTGAATCTTTATACCAGTATCCTTGAATCGGATTTGGAATCAATGCAACCGGACGCCCGTCATCTTTTCGATAACCCAGCATAGGCCCGAAGGCATCTTTCTCCCATCCTGATCGAAGCATAACCGTCCGATACATAATACCATGCGGCCGGAATGCAAAATTCATCTGGTCTTCCGTATTTCTGACTGAATCAGGAATCTCTGCAGGCTTATAGTGATAGTGCTTCAGGATATCATCGATCGCATCACGAGTGACAATGCGCTCATCTGCCAGGCTTCCTGCATTTCTCGTCCCAATGACGGAGGAGGCCATCCGAAGCATGGAATCTTCAAACAGTTCCTGATCGTGCCGTTTTCTCTCTCGGATCTGTTCATCGAACCAGTTGAACATAGCCCTGCCTCCTTTCTCAATCACTCGTGACGAGTTCCGTATAATACCCGCCTTTTGCGTAGAGCTCATCATGGGTACCGCGTTCTGCCACGCGGCCGTGGTCGAGAACAATAATTTCATCGCAGTCGCGGATAGTCGACAGTCTGTGCGCAATGACGATGCAGGTAATTCCTCTTTCTTTTACGGATTTGACAAGCTCATATTCTGTTTTTGCATCCAGGGCACTGGTCGCTTCATCCATAATAATGATCGAAGGATCCTGTGCCAGCACACGGGCGATCTCCAGGCGTTGCCGCTGTCCACCAGATAAATCTTTTCCGCCTTCGGCTATTCGTCCCTGATATCCACCTTCCCGCTGTACAATATCTTCATGGATCTGTGCGTCGCGCGCCGCGAGGATCATCTCGAAATCCTCAATCGAATCGTCCCACATTTTGATATTTTCGGCAACTGTCCCTTCAAACAGGATGATATCCTGATCTACCACCGCAAGCGATCCGGTAAAAACACTCCGATCAATCTCACTAATCGGTTTTCCGTCATAAAGGATCTCTCCGCTCCATGGCTGATACAACCCCGCAATCAACTTTGCCAAAGAACTCTTTCCTGAACCAGACATCCCTGCAAACGCCACACGGCTTCCGGGCTTTATGCTCATGGAAAAATCTTTAATCAGTGGTTCCGCCAGAGGAGAATAACCGAAGGTGACATGTTTCAGTTCAATTGCTCCACTTAGCTTTCTGAAGTCGCAGTCCCCCGAGAGTGCTTCGTCCTGATATGGCATATCGTCCGGTACCTGCAGCACATCTTCCACGCGCTCCATCTGGGTCCGCATCTCCTGAATGGTTTGACCCGCTGAAATCATCATCATGGCAGGGTTCAGGAAAGAGGAGAGGAACGCCTGGAAAGTAAAAATCATTCCAAGTGTGAATTCTCCCTGCATGGTAAGGTACACACCCAGCACCAGAACTGCATAGTTAGCTACTGCAGAAAAGAATGCCGGGATCATTCCAAGGTAAGCATTAAGCCTGGAAAATTTGACCGTCTGTGCGCTGACCGATGCCTGATATCCGGCCCACTTGGCAAAATAACCGTTCTCTGCACCGCTGGCTTTGATTGTCTCCACCATTTGTACGCCCGAAACGGTAGCGGCAGCCAACTTTCCGGCATCCCGCATCTGCACACGCGTGATATTCACCCGTTTCGCGGAGATGATTCTGCTCATAAGGCCGTTTATCACAATTGTCGCGAGCCCAACCATGGTAAGCATTACGCTGTAGCGCAGCATAACTACAAGATAAAAGACCATCATGACAACATTAAGAAGCAACGGAGCCAGTGTGTTGACAAGAGCACCAGCAATAGCGGCATTGGTATCCTGCCGCATCTGGATATCACCAGCCATGCGCTGAGAAAAGAAGCTCATTGGCAGGTGCAGAACTTTCCACATATAGGTACTGCTGCCGATCACTGCCATCTGTCCGTTAATCTTCAGGGCATAGACTGCCTGTATGGCACCTACCAGAATCTGGAGCCCCCCTACAGCCGCAAGCAGGACAAGAAACGGCATAAGCAGTTCTCGATTTTCCCCTTCGAGCAGCCAGTCCATAAAAAAGCGCGAAAAAACCGGGTTGATAATACCGAAGAGATAGCTGATCAGCGTTGTGATCATCACGAACACAACTGCTGCTCCCGCTCCGGAAAGACGTTTGCGGGCAAAAGAAAGAGTACTTTGTCGTTTTCCGTCCGGTTGAAAGTCTTCTGTAGGCTCGAACATCAGGCATATCCCGGTAAACGATTGATCGAACTCTTCTGCGGTAATCTTTACACTGCCGCGCGCAGGGTCATTGATATATGCATATTTCCCTTTGAAGCCGCACAGAACGACAAAATGATTAAAATTCCAGTGCACAATGCAGGGGAACTCTCCTTCTGTCCGCAGTGTTTCAGGCTCAAGCCGGTAGCCTTTCGCATCAAGCCCATAACTTCGGGCTGCTTTCAGGGCATTAAGAGCATTGGATCCGTCGCGTGAAACACCACAGTCAACACGTAACTGTTCCAGTGGTACCCACTTCTGATAATATGCCATCACCATAGCCAGGCAGGCAGCACCGCATTCCAGTGCCTCCATCTGCATGACCACCGGTACCTTGGCAACTCCGTGTCTGACGGGTTGTACAACCTTTTTTGTCACAGGCGTTCCCCCCGTCAATTAAACAACAGGTGCAGGATCCGGGTGCTCTGATATCCTACCTTTGCATCATATACTCCGTCCGGGAGGTTTGCAGTGGCCATTGCTGTTCGCCGTCCGTTCTCATCAGTCGTCACAGAGATGATTTCCACGCAGGTATTACCCACCGTTACTTCCATCCCTGGCTCTATTTTCTGTTCCTTTTTTTCATCCTCAAAGGTAACCGTAAGCACGCCCTTATCGGCAACAGCCGTCCCCGCTACACTGCTTTCAATTGCAGTAAAGCTACTCCAGATCAGAAGGCCTGACAGCAGGAGAATTACAGCCACGAGCACCACCCAGATTGCAGGGTTCGTGACATGCAGATAGTCATTCAGTTCCTCCGGAGACGACAACCGCTCCAGACTCTTTTCCCTGAATATCTGATTCTCCATCTCTTCTGCTCCTTTACATACTAATTCAATTTTTAGTATAGCACAAAATATTACGCGTGAAAAGAAAAATGAATGTCTCTTTTTACAGAAAGATGAGCGTCTCCTTTGGGAAACGCCCATCTTTGTTTATCGGTTTCTCTTCAGGCAATAAATACAATGTTCACCAGAGATAGGTTCCACAGTACGGACAGGTATCATATGCCGACCGAACTTCTCTCCCACATCCGGAGCAAGTCACTGTAGAGCTGCCTGCCCAACCACCGTCATCGTAGCCATCATAGATCATTCCTCCGCTGACCACATCACCATAGACGTCATAATTCTTGAAATAAGTTCTACCCTGAACATCATAATTTTTCTGACAAATAGAGCTATTGTAAAAATACTAGAAACTGCGTTATTGATTAACATAATTTGGTATCAAGTTTCTTATCGCAGCCTTGTCCTATTTTTGATAATAGTTTGCTCTTGCATTTTTCCCTTTCTTCGTGTACAGTGGCACTATCAGACAACAAAGAGAAAGAACCGGGCCACCTATCGGTACGGTGCATTGATGGAAAGGAGCGAAAAATGGCTCATCCCCTGATTAACAAAGCATTTTATGACGCTATCCTTCATTTTGAAGAAAGCGAAGAAGCTCAGGAATACTATTATAAGGTTATGGACAGTACAGTAGAGCGCAACGGGAAAACCTATACTGTGCGTAACCAGATTCTTCGGGCTTATGCCATGCTGTTTTGTGATGATATCGGTGCTGTTGCCGGCCAGATTGCCGGACCTGATGAAGTGGAGGCCACTGCTGATCGCCTTCATACCGGCAATATGGGTTTTGATCCCCGTCACTGGTATCGCATGCAGCATCACTTTCCTGTGATTGACGAAGATAATTACGATCGCTTCGCAGCCCTTGTTATTGCTGATCTTAATGCCGGTCCGCTCCGTGATGCTGCCATTCACGGGGGCGACATGCTTCTGGTCGGTGCAGTTGACCCCCTTCATATGACAAAGGAAGAGCGGGAGCAGCAGGATGTCCGTGTCGTTTCTCTTGACGAGCTCGGAGGAGACAATAAATGACAATTTTTGCCGTAGAAGAAAACGCTGCTGCCCTGCAGCAGCTATCCGGGTTGATCTCCGTCCTCTCTCCGGATTCGGAACTTCTTTGTTTTGAAAGCAGTCTGGCAGCACTTGCCGCCGCCAGAAGCAAAGAGGTTGATCTTGCTCTGATTGATGTCGATCTGTCAGAGCTCAGCGGCATAGACCTCGGGCAATATCTTCAGGAACTCTATCCTCTCATTAATCTTATCTATCTGGCGAATGACCCTGATCATGGATATGACGCTATGTCACAGCACGCCAGCGGATATCTCCTAAGGCCTGTTACGAAAGAAGATCTCTCCCGCGAACTGGGCGATTTGCGACACCCGGCTCTCCTGAAGAACCACAAGCGCGTCTTTGCCCAAACTTTTGGAAATTTTGATCTGTTTGTGGACGGATCTCCTGTTGTCTTCAAGTATTCGAAAACCAAGGAAATTGTAGCGATCCTCGTCAATAACCGCGGAGCCCAGACCACCAACGGGGAGCTCATTGCCACTCTGTGGGAGGATGACGGTGATCCGGAGAAAAAATCCTCTTATTTGTCCAATCTTCGTCAGGATCTGCAGAATACCTTTACAAAGCTGAAGCTTAATGGTATTCTTCTCAAACAGCGCGGCAGTCTTGCCATCGCAAAAGATAAAATTGAGTGCGACCTTTACGATTGGCTGGAAAACAAGCTGGAATCGAAATATCAATACCTTGGCGATTATATGAACCAGTACAGCTGGCCTGAAACCGTCCATGCTGAAATCGATGAAATCAGCTATTCCCTCTATGATGACTGATCAAAGATAACCTGAAAGAATGCGCTGCCTCGTTTTGAGGCAGCGCATTCTTTTATTCAGCCCGCTGCATTTCTTCAATATAACTGAACGATTACTTTTTTTCCCAATATTCCTCCAGTGTCAGGCCGGAGGCTGTGATCTCCTCCGCTGCCGATAGCCCCACGTAACGGTAATGCCATGGTTCATAGATAATTCCCGTTTTCTCTGTGGTTTCGTTCGGAAAGCGAAGAATAAAGCCGTAGTCTACACAATGCTCCATCAGCCAGCGCTGTGCCGGTGCCCATTCCTGGGTCCAGTCAAGGTTCGGGTTGTTGACATCCAGAATGTCCATTGCAAGGCCAAGCTCATGCTCACTTGTGCCCGGAACAGCAACCTCTTTTGCCGCTTCAGTCAGGGCTTCCTCGCCTTCAAATCCGTTTGCCCGTACCCGCAGAACCTTGTCATCAAACAGCCCCTGTTGGTATTCCCGGGTTCGATAACCGGATACTGGCACGGCAATAATACCCTCAGCTTTGGCGTCCTCCAGCATATGCTTAAGTGCTCCCGCCGCGCGTTCATCAAATAACATTCCATCTCCGATTTCTGTCAGGTGCGGTTCATACTCTTCTGACAGTTCATGCCACGGATTTACCAGGGTCAGCAATTCTTCCCGATTTCTTGCAAGAAAAGCATCCTTTAAAGACAGTCGCTTTGCTTCTTCATTTGCCTTTGCCTCAGCTTCTGCTTCTTCAATTGCAGCCCTCTGCACCTCCGTCAGGCGATGCAGCGCAAGCTCCATCCGGTATTTTGCGAGTTCCTCCTGAAGGGCCTCCTTTTCCGCAGTGATTGACCGAACCCATGCCGCCCCGACCAGGAACCCCAGTGCTGCCAGCAAAAGGATTAGACACCAGAGCAGCCCTTTTGCTCTACTTTTTCTCCTTTTTTCCATGATCAGAATTTATTTTCAAACTTGTACGTCAGATCAATCTTCCTCAGATCAATCTTTGTTTCGGTCCCTTCGCTGATTTTTTTGAGAGCCGGCAAATGCCGAACCAGTACGGCAAGCCCTGTAAACAGCAGAAGCAGAATACACAGCCTGTCTTCCAGAATCAGGAAAGACGCCGCAAGCACGACCAATGCGCTTGCAATTGCTGACAGAGATATATATTTTGTTACCGCCAGTACTGCAACCACAACAATCACTAACACGATACCCAATGATTTGTCTGCAAACAAAGCCGATACAATAAGCGGCATAATGGCATGGCTGCCATGCAGTCTGTAATAAACCGGCCACAGCCTTCCCATCACAACGCAGAATCCCGCAAAGGTTCTGCCCACTGCTGCATGCCCCTTTATCCCCAACAGTACACCACCAATAATAATCGGGATAACATCCTTGATCACCTCAACCAGCAGCAGGACCAGGGCTCCCTTCAGCCCGTACACTCTGCGGAAGTTGGTTAACCAGTCATTTCCTCTTCCAAGCCTCCGCAGATTATAGCGAAAGATGAAGTTGGAAGAAAGCACAAGCGTGCTCATGCTGCCAAGCAGATAAGCGATTAACGCTGTCGGCAGAAGCAACAGCCAGTAAACTATCATTCCGAGTCTCCTTTCTGCCGGATCACCATACGGATGGGTGTACCTTCCAGCCCGAAAACAGCACGAATCTGGTTTTCCAGATATCGTTGATAGGAAAAATGGAACAATTCTCTTTTATTGCAGAATACCACAAAACTGGGGGGCGCACACCGGTCTGCGTCATGTAATAAATCTTCAGCCTGCGTCCTTTATCTGTCGGCGGCTGAACGCGCATCTGCGCATCAGCCAGCACATCGTTGAGCATACCCGTTGTAATGCGCATGTTTGTCTGGTCATTTACAAAATTGATCAATTCAAAGATTCGCTCAATTCTCTGCCCGGTCAGGGCTGAAATAAACAGGATTGGTGCATAGCTCATAAAGGAAAGATCGCGCATGATATCTTTACGCATATTCTCCATGGTGCCAGTTTCCTTTTCTACCAGATCCCACTTGTTGACGATAACAACCGATGCTTTTCCCGCCTCATGTGCCAGCCCGGCAATCTTGGTATCCTGTTCAGTCACGCCGTCACGTGCATCAATCAGAATCAGGCAGACATCTGCCCTTTCAATCGCAAGCTGAGCCCTCATGACCGAAAAACGTTCCACCCGCTCTTCCACCTTGCTCTTTCGGCGGATTCCCGCTGTGTCAATCAGGAGATATTTACCGTACTGGTTTTCGAACTCAGAATCAACTGCGTCACGCGTCGTTCCAGCGACATCGCTCACAATCACGCGGTTTTCACCCAGAATTTTATTAACCAGGGATGATTTACCGACATTAG
>JAGCAN010000114.1 GCA_017652685.1 Oscillospiraceae bacterium | reverse complement strand
TGATGGCGGCCTTCCGGGAGAAGGTATCTGTTCCGGTGATTGGCATTACAGGCAGTGTCGGCAAAACCACAGGAAAAGAAATGGTTTCCGCGGTGCTCTCGCAGCATTTCCGTGTGCACAAGACGGCTGGAAACCAGAACAACACTATCGGGCTTCCTGTCTCGCTCGGAGGGATCAGCCGCGAGGATGAGATTGCGGTGCTGGAGCTGGGCATCAACCATTTCGGGGAGATGGACCATCTCGGTGCCATGGCAAAACCGGATCTTATGCTGTATACGCGCATCGCACATGCGCATCTGGAGTTTCTCGGGGATCTCAACGGCGTTTTCCGCGCGAAAACGGAAGTGCTTGTCCATATGAAACCGGAGGCTCCGGTCTTTTACAACGGGGATGATCCGTATCTTGCCTCTCTCGGTGAAAGGGAAAACAGCATGAGCTTCGGCAGGGGAGAGCACTGTGATGTAAGGGCCGAAAACATCACTGTCCGTCCCGACGGTACGGTCTCCTGCAAAATCAGCTGGAAAGGCCGCACCATCCAGGCAGAGATTCCCGCCTTTGGGGAGCATATGGTTTATGCTGCACTGGAGGGAGCTGCCGTCGGCTTCTGCCTGGGGCTTTCGGATGAGGAAATCACCGCCGGCATTGCGTCCTACCAGACGGTCGGCCGCCGGTTCTCCTGCTGTGATACCGGCTCTGTCCTGCTGATTGATGACTGCTACAATGCCAATCCCGACTCCGTGATATCGTCCGTCAATACACTGATGGACCTGCCAGGCAGACACGTCTGCATCCTGGGGGAAATGCTTGAGCTCGGAGAGGAATCCGCCCGGATGCATCGGGAGATCGGGGCATACATCCGGTCGAAAGGCGTGGATCTGCTGGCAGTTTCCGGTGAGATGTGCCGTTATATGGTACAGGGATTTGGAGAAGATGCCGTATTCTTTCCGGACAAGGCATCCCTGACGGCTGCTCTCCCGGGTCTGCTGCAGCGAGGTGACGCCGTGCTGGTGAAGGCATCTCTCGGCGCTGCCTATGCCGAAGTTTCGGATTTCTTAAAAAGTCTCGTATTATGAAAGGAAGCTTTATGAACAGCGAAATCAGAGATCTCTCCCTTGCACCTTCCGGGGCGCGTAAAATAGAGTGGGTAGAGCGTAACTGTGATCTTCTGCGCACCCTCCGCACGGAATTCCGGGAGACGCTCCCGTTCCGGGGCCTTCGCATTGCACTCTCCGTTCATCTGGAGGCTAAGACGGCGTTTCTCTGTAAAGTTCTGCAGTCTGGTGGCGCGGAGATGTTTGTCACCGGTTCCAACCCTCTCTCTACCCAGGACGATGTGGCAGCCGCTCTCGTAGCAGACGGTATGGAAGTGCATGCCTGGTATGGGGCTACGGAGGAGGAATATTTTTCCCATATCCGTCATGTGCTGGAAAACCGGCCGAATATCATTATTGATGACGGTGGCGACCTCGTCAACATGATCCACAACGAGATGCCTGAGCTGATCCCGGGTATTATCGGAGGATGCGAAGAAACAACTACCGGAATCAACCGTCTGGAAGCGATGAATCGTGCCGGAAAGCTCGCTTTCCCGATGATCCGCGTCAACAATGCTGCCTGCAAACACTTCTTTGATAACCGTTACGGCACAGGCCAGTCCGTGTGGGACGGGATCTGCCGTACCACCAACCTGATTGTTGCCGGCAAGGTGGTTGTGGTATCGGGTTACGGATGGTGCGGAAAAGGCACGGCTCTCCGGGCAAAAGGGCTGGGTGCCCGGGTAATCGTCACGGAGGTTGATCCGATCCGGGCGCTCGAAGCCGTGATGGATGGGTATGACGTTATGCCGATGAGAGACGCTGCCGCTGTCGGAGACTTCTTTATCACCGTCACCGGGTGCGATAAGGTTATCGGGAAAGAGATTTTCCCGCTTCTCAAGGACGGGGCAGTCCTCTGCAATGCCGGACACTTTGACACAGAGATTGATATGGCTTGCCTTCGCTCCGTCGCTCTCGAACAGCGGGAGCAGAGAAAGAACATCATGGGTTATCGTCTTGATAACGGCCGCTGGATTTTTGTTCTGGGTGAAGGGCGGCTTGTCAATCTCGCCTGTGCTGACGGGCATCCGGCTGAGATTATGGATATGAGCTTTGCCATTCAGGCACTCTCTGCAAAGTATCTGGTAGATCATGCGGGAGAGATGACGGAAAAACTGATTGACGTTCCCCTGGAGGTTGACCGCGGCGTTGCAACACGCAAGCTCGCTTTCATGGGTAAAAAAATTGATACGCTCACTGCCGAGCAGGAGCGATACCTGAACAGTTATAATTTATGAGAAAAACAGATTATACTCTTTTACGGGAACAGCTCACGGCGCTGACAGCCGGAGTGCCACATCAGACAGCGAATCTCGCCAATGCCTCCGCCCTGCTCTGGCAGGAACTCGACGGAATCAACTGGGCAGGGTTTTATCTTGCCGAAGGTGATCTGCTTGTGCTCGGCCCGTTTCAGGGAAAACCCGCCTGCATAGAGATCCCGTTCGGAAAAGGGGTTTGTGGCAGTGCTGCGCAGGCAGACAGCACCTTTGTCGTTGATGACGTGCATACCTTCCCCGGCCATATCGCGTGTGACGGGGCTTCCAATTCGGAAATCGTCATTCCGCTCCATGCCGGCGGAAAAGTGATCGGTGTGCTGGATATCGACAGCCCCCTTTTCTCCCGCTTTACATCGGAGGACAGGCTGGGGCTGGAACAGTTTGCAGCTGCTTTGGAAAAAAATCTCTGGGGCAACTGATAAAACAGAAATCTCCCGGTAAGACAGAAAAATTAAAAAAGAAAGGAAAAAGCCATGGAATTCAAAGAACTCATCCAGGTGCGCCGCAGTGTCAGAGCTTATGATGCGGAACCTTCTCATGAAGATCTGGAACAGATCCTGAAAGAAGCACAGCAGGCTCCATCCTGGAAAAACTCACAGACGACCCGCTGGTATGTGGCGGAGAGCCCTGAAAAGCGTGAGGAACTGCGACAGGCGCTCCATGCGGCAAATCAGAAAAAGGCTGTAAATGCCGCTCTGATTGTCTCCACCTATGTGCGGAATATAGCCGGTTTTACAAACGGGAACCCTGATAATGAAGTCGGTAACGGCTGGGGTGCCTATGATCTCGGCCTGCACGATGCCTATCTGCTTCTCGCTGCAAAGAATGCCGGGTTTGACACCCTGATTATGGGTCTTCGCGACGGTGAAAAGGTGCGGGAGGTTTTTTCCATTCCCGAAGAGGAGGAAATCCTCTCCGTGATCGCCATCGGCAGGGGTGCGGAAGAACCTGCGATGCGCCCGCGTAAGGCACTGGAGGAAATCGCAGCGTTTGCGTGAGAGTACAACGCAGATAAGAAAATACAACAGAATCGCCGCCGTGAGCGGCCTGATCTGAAACAGGAGAGGAACTTCAGCAGAATCTGTGTGCTGCAGTTCCTCTCCTGATATTTATTGAAGTCTTGCCAGCGGCGGCAGCCATATGTTCCGGCGTATTGCTTCTTTTCTGGCGGGAAAATCGGATAAGGGGATCTTCTCCTCATAATTCTCCGGTTTCCGATCCAGAAAATGCTCGGTGTCCTGCGTCATGTGGTAGAAGTACGGCCCAAAATTCTGGGAATCGTAAAAACAGAAATAACGTTCCTGGAACTGCAGCTTTGTCCCGTCCAGTGTGTAAAACTCGTGGATGGAGATGGACGCTCCTCCTGACCCTTCGTAATAAATCCTGTTGTCAGAAAGGAGATAATACCGTCCTCTTCCGGTGCTCATGCAGATCCTGACGGGCCGGTCAATGTGGAAGGTGTATACATCGAACAGGATACCGGCATCGGCGTCCTCTGTGCCGACTCCTGCCAGGAGAAGTTCAGGGATGCCGTTTTTGTCAAGGTCCAGCAGCGTATATCCTACCGATTCACAGGAAATAATCCATTCGCTGACATCACGTTCATTCGCCTGGCCGAAATGACTGATCTCGGCGTTTTTTGCTGTCCTGTAGCGTTCAATGACGGGAGTGTACGCATAGATATAGTCCCCGACAAAGATGTACGCAGGAAAAGTCACAGCCGTTTGACTCTGGTCGTCAAATCTCGCCTGAATGGCCCAGCCGTTGAAGGAGAGAGGAACGTCTGAAACCGCAATTGTGTCATCCTCCAGCACCTCCAGGATAAGCCCCGGGTTTCTGGCCGCGGCATCGGGCAAGGTGTGCAGATTCCCTTCCGGATCAATCAGCTGCCAGGTCAGAGTCTGGGCATTTTCGGCATGAGCAGTAAACCAGGTCTTCCCGCCGACGGCCAGCATTTCGCTGGTCGGGTTTTTGGTAATGACAATACCTGTGCCCTCTGGTCCCGGAACAGAAGGTGCAGAAACCGGTGCATATGTTGCGGTAACAGGTGCTGAAGCGGCAGAAACCGGGGTGGGTGTTGCGGGCACAGGGGTTGGTGTTGAAGGGGTATTCGTTTCCTGCACCGGGAGAGAAGGCGAGTCCGGGGCTGAAACGGGCTCCGGTGTCTGAATGGAAGCAGGTGCCTGAGCGGGAGAAGCCATTGCGTCAACAAAAGGAACAGAGGATGCGACAGGAATCCGTGCCGCAGAAGGATTCGGCGTCTCAATGACCGGCTGTTTTACAGGTGCAGCCGTCTGGCCGGGCAATCCGCATCCGCAGAGCCACTGGCACAGGAAAAGGATAGCTATAGTAAGAAAGATGTTTTTTTTCATTATTATACACGCTGCCTTGTTTTGTGTTTCGCACACGTTGAGGAACAGATGGATCCTGTTTCAGTATAGAGGGAACGGGAGCATTCGTCAAGGAGATTCCTCCGGAACAGAGCGGTATTCCCTGTGAAAGTATCCTTATGTCAATCGGCTTATGTCTGGTATATTCCATTTAGGTAAAATGCCATATTCCTGTTGAGGCAGAACAAGGTCGAAACAGGAAAAAGAAGGACAAAAAAGTCCACTTTTTCAGTTGCATTCCAAAGCTGTTTGGCTATTCCTACGAATTTTCAGCACCAAAATGTAACTTTTCAACATTTTGCTTTTGCTGTATTTTCCGATCACACGATGTTGATTTCATCCTCAGATACCCCAAATTCTGCCGTTTTTTTCTTCTTGCAACCGACACGATTTCATGCTACCATGCTGTCCCCGGCAGGTTTTCGCAGGAAAGGAGCAGCCATGAATCAGATTTGGGAAGAGGTCAGAAGGATTCTCTGTAAGTCCTTGACAAGCACGGCTATAGATACCTGGTTTTCAGAGTGTACGATCCTGGAGATCAGTGATACTGAGGTCGTTTTTGTGGCTGCGGATGAATTCCGGAAAACGGTAATAGAAAAAAGATTCATCTCTTCCCTGAAAGATGCGTTGAAAGAACTGCTCTGTGCAGATTACGAGGTGCGGATCATCAGCAAAGATGAGGCAGATTCCTTTGGGTTCCGAAATCACAGGGAAGGGATCAGTAAAGATGTAAATCCGGAAATGGATTTTGATCATTTTGTGGTAGGAGATTCCAACCGTCTTGCATGGTCGGCAGCAAAGAAGATCTGCAGCGAAGAAAGCGGCAATAAGTATAATCCTCTTTTCCTGTATGGAGGGTCAGGCCTGGGGAAAACACATCTTTTAAATGCGATCATAAACGAAGCACACGCTTCCTGCAGCATGCAGAAAATCCTCTATTGCAGGGGTGATGATTTCATCAACAAAATGTGCCAGGCGCTGCAGGAGAAGAAAATGCCTGCCTTTCATGAGGAATTCCGTTCGGCTGAGCTGCTTCTTCTAGATGATGTGGAATTCCTTGCCGGAAAGCAGGCTACCCAGGAGGAAGTTTTCAATACTTTCAACGCTGTCATTGCAAGAGGCGGCAGGGTAATACTGACCTCTGACAGGCCGCCGAAGGAATTGACAACACTTGAAGCCAGACTGAGAACAAGGTTTGAGGGAGGCATCATCGCGGAGATCAGAAGCCCGGATCAGGAGACCCGGGAAGAGTTTATCCGCAGACAGTTTCATGACTATGGTGTTAAAATCCCGGAAACAGATATAGCTTATATTGCCGAAAATGTGACTTCCAATTTCAGGCAGATCAGCGGTGTGGTGAAAAGCATCTGCGTTTATGGCGATCTTTTAGGGGCAGTAACACGTGGTTCCATAGAAAAAGTGCTTTCGTCTGTTGCGCAGCCGAATTCTCCGCAGATTACCCCGGGAAAGATCATTGAGGAAACTGCACGCTATTTTGCCGTAAAAGAGGAACAGATCCGGGGCAGCAGCAGGGAGAGAAAGCCGTCGTCCGCCAGGCAGACCGCTATGTATCTCTGTCGGTCCATGCTCTCCATGACGCTCACCGACATCGGAGAAGAGTTTGGAAAAAGAGATCATGCAACCGTAATGTCGTCTATCCGAAAGGTGACTTCCTTTGTTGAAACAGATGGGTTTTATAAAGAAGCAGTCAACAACATCCGCCTCAACCTGAAGATGGCCTGAAGATTGGTATGACGATAGGTTAACATAATTAATAGGGGTGGTTTTGGCCACCCCTTTATAACAATTTAAGGAGAGTGAGTATTTTGAACGTTTTGGAAGCAATACAATGCAGGCACAGTTACAGAGGAAAATATAAAAATATTCCTGTACCGAGAGAGGATCTGAGGAAGATTCTGCAGGCCGGGCTTGATGCGCCGTCCGGCTGTAATAAACAGACTACGACCCTGATTGCAGTAGATGACCCTGAAATACTGGCAAGACTTCATAGCGTGATTGATCCGCCTGTCGGGGAGACTGCGCCTGCAGCCATTTGTGTTCTCACGCAGAGGATCAATGCATACCGGGATAAATGCTTTGCAGTACAGGATTATTCCGCTGCGATTGAAAATATGCTGCTAGCTATTGTGGATCTGGGATATCAGAGCTGCTGGTATGAAGGGCATGTTACCGATGATGACAGGATATGCGACAGGATGGCTCAGATCCTAAACATACCCAATACCTATGAGCTGGTCTGTTTTCTGCCGGTTGGTATTGCTGAAAATGATCCGATTCGGCCTCAAAAGAAAGCATTTGAAGAAAGGGCCTGGTTCAATTCTTTCCCTCAGACCTAAAATAACTCCGACTTGCAAAAAATCAAGCGTTTTTTCATCCTTACACTCACATGATATAAAAACCCGTTTTATGGGATAAACTTTTATGACACATTTTTCTGTTTTCGCCATTTCAGAAACGTAAACAGTCCGATGTGTCATAAAACTTTTCTTCCCTGTTTTATGGAAAGTCCTTTCACAAAGCTGCGGGAAATGAACAGAAGGAATAGCGTATGCAACAAGATCGTAGTAAAAATATCTATAGTTGACAACTGTAAACCGTAGTGCTATAGTAAAAATGCTCGAGCTACAATTGTAAACTTTTTGTAGGAGGTTATCATCATGACAGACGATCTTGCCTGTAAAATTACCGGTTCCGAACTGGAGGTCATGAAACTCCTGTGGCAGTCAAATAGTGCTTTGTCTATTACAGAATTTCGTGAAAAACTTCAGGAATCGAAAGGTTGGGAGCCGGCAACAATCAAAACGCTGGTGAGCAGGCTTGTCAGCAAAGGAGCTATTCGTCAGGAAAAGAGAAACGTATTTTACTATTCCGCTCTCATCAGTGAGACGGAATACAATACGTGGGCAACAGGCGATCTGATCAGAAGACTGTATAATGGCAGTGCCAGAAAGCTTGTTTCCGCGCTGGTACATTCCGACGATCTGACGAAAGAGGACATTGAAGAACTGCAAAAAATGTTCACGGTGGAGGAGTAAGGTATGGAGACCCTTGTTGCCCTTACTCTGAGCGGCAGCGTACTTGCCCTTCTGCTGATTGCCCTGCGGTACCTGATTTTAAAAAATATGCCGAGCACAGTATATTACTACGCATGGCTGCTGGTTTTACTGCGTTTTCTGCTGCCGCTGCCCGGTCTCTTACCGACCGTATCCGATTCTGTCGATCCGTCTTCAGTTCCAATACCGGTAAATCATACGGCATCGGTTGATGATATGCGTTATCAGCTGCCCGCATTACAGCAAACCGTTCCGATATATGAAACATCTGAAACCGAGCCCGAAGAAGCAGGCACGGAAATAACCGGAATTGAGCCTGTTATGACCGGTAAAGCTTCGTTCAGCTGGCGATCACCCGTTCTTTGGCTCATAATATGGGGAGTCGGTGCAACGGTTTGCTTTGGAGTTACCGTGTTTTCTTATCTTCGCTTTACGAATATGTTGTGCCGTAACCTTTTGAAGCCGGAGCCGTTTATCCTGGCAGTTTATCATTCTTTTCCGGGTCACAAACCGGCTTTGTACTGCTGTGAAGCTTTAAAAACACCGCTGATGTGCGGCATAATCCATCCAAAAATCATTCTGCCTGCGCAACATCTCGAGGAGGAAGTTCTCTGCAATATCCTGCGTCATGAACTTATGCACGATCGGCGCAGGGATACGTTATATAAATGGATTGCCGTTTTTGTGCTCTCCCTGCACTGGTTTAATCCCGTAGCATGGCTTGCAAGAAAAGAAATCGATCGCGCCTGCGAACTGAGCTGTGACGAAATGCTGCTTCGTTCGATGAACCGTGCGGAAAAGCAATCCTATGGCAACACCCTTTTGAAAATAGCGGCAAGGTCCTCGCTCCCTGCAGGTGTGGTAGCCACCACATTTTCCACCGAAAAGAAAAATCTGAAAGAACGATTAGAGCAGATCATGCACTATAAGAAAAGCGGAACGCGGATACTGGCCGCAGTATTAACTCTCGTGCTTCTGGCGGGCTGCGGAATGGCAGCCGGACCTGCAGAGGGTAAAACTGCAGAAACCGGGACTCCCGCCACACCGGTGGACAGCAATGCTGTCCGTGTCACGAATGTGGACGAGCTGCTTGCCGCCATTGCCCCGAACACCGTCATCGAGCTCGCCGCGGGCGAGTACGATCTTAGTACCGCCTCAAATTACGGCGCGGATACTCATAGCTCCTATTACTCCTGGAATGGCGTCTATAACAACAACGGCGAGGCTGCGGAGCTGGTCATTCACAACGTCGACGGTCTCACTCTCCGCGGTGGCGGGATCGAAGAAAGCACGATTGCTGCAGTGCCTCGATATGCCAGCGTAATCAAATTCGTCGGTTGCCGGAACCTCACTGTCACAGAGCTCACCGCCGGGCATACGACAGAGCCCGGTTTTTGCTCGGGTGGTGTTTTGAAACTGGAAAACTGTACGGATGTTAGCATTGATACCTGTGCCCTCTACGGATGCGGTACCATCGGGGTCCAGGCGCAGAACTGCGCACGACTCACTGTTACGAACTCGAATATCTACGAATGCAGTTACGGTGCCGTAGAGGTTCACCAATGCCAGGACGTGGTTGTAAGAGGCTGTGATATTCATCATCACGGAACTCGCGAAGGGCAGGGAGAGGCTATGAACATCTTCAGTGTCAGCTACGGTGAGGGCTTCACAGTTTATAACTGCCGCATTCACAACAATCGGTCTCAGTATTTGCTGAACAGCAGTTTCACGAGAAAAGCACTCTTCCTCTCCAACGAGATAGTGGGCAATGTCTTTGGGGCCAAAGTCTTCACCTTCCAGCAGTATGGCGTGACCGTGGATGGCTGCCGTTTTGAGGGCAACGATGTGAGCCGCGGCTGGTATGCCGGGAGTGGGATTTATGCAACTGATATAGAAGGCAATGCCCTTGAAGGTGCAGAACTTGCGGAGATGATGCTGCGCGATATCCCGCCTGAGAGAGTCATCCCCAAGCCCGCCGATCTTGCACGAACAACAGAGGTTCCTGTCGGCGGTGAGGTCTTGGTCAATACTGTCGATGAGTTTCTCTCCTGTCTCGGCCCTGACCGTACGGTTGTTCTCGATGGGGACATCTTTGACCTTTCCTCGGCATCTAACTACGGCGGTATCGGCACAGAGTACTATTATTGGAAGGAGAATCCTGACGGACCGGAGCTGGTCATCCACGACGTGAACGGGCTCTCGATCCGTGCGAAAAACACCGAATCCGGTGCTACGACCCTCGCTGCAATCCCACGTTTTGCCAATGTGCTCAGCTTCCGTAACTGTAGCAACCTCTTCCTCGGAGGGTTCACGGCAGGTCACACGAAGGAGCCTGGAGTCTGCTCAGGCGGGGTGCTGTATTTCCAGAACTGTGACCAGGTCATGATTGAGAAAATGCGCCTCTACGGCTGCGGAATTCTGGGTATTCAAACATCGAATTGTTCGACGATGTCTGTTTTACGTACTGAGATCTATGAGTGCTCACAAGGTGCGGGCCAATTCTTCCAGACCGACGGCCTCACCTTCCAGGACTGTGACATCCATGACGTGCCCTCTCCCGCTTTCCGCTTCACCGAATGTGACGACAAGACCTGGAACGGTGAGCCGCTCTCCGGCCTTAACGGAATGTACGATGTAAATGCAGATGGGACAATTTCTCCACCTATGTATGAGGATGGGCCATTAAGAGATGAATCTGAATTCCACGGCGGAGTGGAGGATCTGGGAAATACCTTTGCCAACGAGCCGGTCTTTACCCGCGAAGCGGGCTCGGCGGACGTCCGCTTCGCCGTGTTCGTCCAAAAGGCCATCGTCGACGGAGACTGGGAGGCTTTGACGGACAAAATCGCCTTCCCACTGCAGTTCTTTACGGACGGCGTAAGCTTTGTGATCCACGACCGCGAGGAATACCTGAGCATGGTGAGGGAGGGATACTTCACAAACCAGGTCTTTGAGGAGATCTACCGCTTCAGGCAGCGGATCGCCGACGCGGACACGAGCGTGTTTGCTTCCTGTCTATACGGTAACACCTGCCTTGACCACCTGATCGCCTTCGCCCGCGTAGACGGCGAGCCCAAGCAGGATAACTTGCGGATCAACGCGATCTCCGTGGTCACAGCCCTCTGGCCGGGTCAGGCTTATGTTCAGGCTGTTCCTCCAACGCCACAGCCATAATCCATAAAAACATAATATTACTATAGAGCCGCCACTCAAACCAAAAGGAAAGAGTGACGGCTTTTCTTCATTTGTAAAAGAAATCGTCTAAACTGCTCATGTAAAAGCAATTTAGACGATTTCCAAATGGTCGGAGTGCGGAGATTTGAACTCCGGGCCTCTTGGTCCCGAACCAAGCGCGCTACCAGCTGCGCTACACCCCGAAAGCTTTATCATTATAGTAGCCGAAAGTGGCTTTGTCAAGAAGAAAATTCAGCAATTTTTTATTGAATCCAAAATAGGAACGTACTATAATAATGGTGCCATTCTTCTAAAAATAAGAATCAAAGGAGGATACTAAGATGAAAAGAACTTTGGCATTCGCACTTGTACTGCTTCTGATGCTGAGCCTCTGTGCCGTTCCGGTATTCGCGGAAGGCGTAACGCTCAATGCTCTGTTTATGAAGCAGGCAGGCTACAGCGAAGATGACGTAACGGCAATGACACAGGCTTTTACCGAGAGTACCGGAATCCAGGTCAATCCCACGTTCGTTGCCTATGAGGAGCTCGCTCCGAAAATCCTGACTTCCGCTGCAAGCGGCGGCTATGATGTCATCTTGGGTGACTGCATCTGGCCGGCACAGTTTGCAAAAGCCGGAATTGTACTGGATGTGACGGACCGTGTCAATGCACTGGATCTGGATGACATTTACCAGGGTGCTCTGGATGCCACCAAATACGAAGGCAAATACTACGGCATGCCATGGCTCAACGATGTAAAGTACATGTTTGTCAACATGGAACTGCTGAAGAAGGCCGGTGTGGAAGCCGCTCCTGCGACCTGGGAGGAACTGATTGCCGATGCAAAGCTCTGCAAGGAGCAGGGAATCTGCGAATATCCGATCGTCGGATGCTATGCCCAGGCAGAATGTCTTGTCTGTGACTATACCTGTGTTGCCGGGGCTTTCGGAGGGGCATTTGTAGACGAGAACAACAATCCGACCCTGAACAGTGCAGAGAATGTTGCTGCACTGGATGCCATGGCACAGGCGCTGAAAGATGGCCTCTGCAATCCCAAGAGCCTTGAAATGATTGAGGACGATGTCCTCTCCACCTTTGCTGCGGGCAATGCCGTCTTCGCCATCAACTGGACGTATCAGTTTGCCGCAATGAATGATGAGGCCCAGTCCTCCGTGGTTGGGCAGGGAGCCATCACGCCGATCCCCGGCACGGAAAAGGCACAGAGCGCGACGGTCAACGGCGGTATGCCGCTGATGATCACGGCAGGCTGCAAGCATGTGGACGAGGCATGGGACTATATGCTCTTCCTCGCTTCCAAGGAGATGCAGGCAAAATACTGTGCAAATGCACTGCCGATCTGGAAGAGCCTCTATACCGATCCCCAGGTGATTGAGACAGCCGGCGAGGAAGTCGTCGCGGCTTCCCAGATTCAGTTTGACTTTATTGTGAACCGCCCGATGGTTCCGTACTACAGCGAACTCTCCACCTCCATGCAGACGGAGATCCAGCTGGTTCTCCTCGGTCAGAAGACTGCTCAGGAAGCGCTTGACGCTCTCCAGGCTGTTGCTCTGGAACTGGCAGACAGATAAACCAGACCTTCTTCTTTCAGGGCTGTCGCTGTGCGGCAGCCCTGAACTTATCAAGTACTGTACTGGGGAGGAGATTCCGTGCGTTTAAGAAATGAGGAGGAACGGTATGCTGCTGCACTGATCACGCCTTCGATGATTGTAGTGTTCGGTGTGATCATAGTTCCGATCGTTACAACTCTGGTCTACAGTTTCGTCAATATCAACCCCCTTTCTTCTCACAGGGGTGAATTTGCGGGATTTGGTTTTTATATCAAAACTCTTTCCTCCAGAGCATTCTGGGATGATCTCGGCAGGACGCTTCATTTTACGATTGCCTCCACCGCAATCGAGACGTTTTTCGGCCTGCTGATTGCGCTGCTGCTGAACCAGAAATTTCCCGGGGTCGGGCTGCTCCGCTCGATCATCATTATACCCTGGGCTATCCCGACGGTTGTGAACGGCAGCCTGTGGAAGCTGATGCTCAACGGGGAATACGGCGTGATCAATGCTTTGCTGGAAAGGTTCCATCTGATCAGCAGTTATCAGTCCTGGCTGGGAAACCCGAAAACGGCCATGATGTGTATTGTGATTGCTGACTCGTGGAAGATGACGCCGCTGGCAGTGATCTTTTTCCTCGCTGCATTGCAGGGCATCGATCAGACCGTGTACGAGGCGGCAAGGGTAGACGGGGCAAATCCGTTCCAGAGTTTTCTGGCGATTACGCTTCCTGCTTTGAAGCCGACCATTATGGTTATCGTGGTCATGCGTACAGTGGAGAAGTTTAAAGCATTCGATATTTTCTATCTGATGACGCGCGGCGGCCCGGCAAATTCGACGAAAACCCTGATGTATGACACCTATCTGCAGGCGTTCACCAATCTCAATTATTCGGATGCGGCAACCTACGCCTATCTGATTGCACTGGCTGTTGCATTGATGACGCTGGTATACATCCGGCTGATGAAACGGGGGGATAACATATGAGGCGGAGTATCTCTTCCCGAAGAAGACGTACCATGGCGCTGCAGATGTTCTTCGGCCTGTTGGTTGCGATCGTGGTTCTCGGCCCCGTGGTCTGGATGTTTCTGACGAGTGTGATGCGCCCGGTTGACCTCACGGCAAAACCTCTCCGCCTGATTCCGCAGGACATCACGTTTGATCGCTTTCGACAGATCTTTGCCAGCGCATCTGCCAGTGATCCGGCTTATGTTTTTCGTATTGCTCTGAAAAACAGCTTTCTGATTGCTGTTTCGGTGACGGTGCTGAGCCTTGTAGTGGGCACGCTATCTGCCTATGCCTTTGCCCATCTGCGCTTCCGTGGGAAAAACGCGCTCATGCTGCTGATCCTCTTCACCTACATGCTGCCGCCTGTCGCCATGATTATTCCGCTCTACCGGATCTACAATCAACTCGGCTGGCTGGACAAACGCTGGCCGCTGGTAATCCTGTACCTGTCTTTCATCGTGCCGTTTATCATCTGGGTCATGCAGGACTTTTTCGGGTCCATTTCGCGCTCTTTTGAAGAGGCAGCCCAGGTCGACGGAGCTACCAGGCTGCAGACGCTGCTCTATATCTTTCTTCCGATTGCGCGGCCGGGAGCCATTGCGACGGGGATTCTGGCTTTTCTGATGAGTTGGGATGAGTTTTTCTATTCCCTGATTTTTACCTCCAGCCTGGCTTCCAAAACGATGCCTGTAGCCATAGCGGAATTCAACGGAAAGTTTACCATTGACTATGGGATGATCAGCGTAGCCGGTATCCTCGGCTCTCTGATCCCCGTTCTGATCACGGTGGTTTTCCAGAAGTATATTGTGCTCGGAATGACTGCCGGTGGAGTCAAGGAATGAACGGTTTGCGGAAAGGGAGTAAATCATGCAGACTGACAGCATGAATTCTGCGGTCAGAGACTTTTTGAAACGGCATCTCCTCGATGCGGATTCCTTCTGCAGGGAGGAACTGCTTGCCGGCTTCCTGGCAGAAATGGAGACTGTTCGGAACGGTGGGATCGGATCTGTCAAGATGATTCCGACCTGGATCGGGCATCCCGTGCCTTTACGGGAAGCTGTTTCGGTGACGGCCATAGACATCGGAGGGACAAATGTTCGTTCCACCGTTGTGACGATGGATGGTCAGGGGATACGCAGCCTGGATCCGCTGCCGGTATTTCCGACGCCGGCAGTCGGAGAGGAACTCTCCGCCGGAGAGTTTTTCCGGAGAATTGTGAATGGTGTTCGTCCGCATCTTCATACAGGAAAAATCTGTATCTGTTTTTCACTTGCCAATATCCCGCAGAAGGACAGAGATGCTGTTGTTGCTGCCGGTGCCAAGCAGGTCAATGTGCCGGATCTGATTGGGCAGAGAGTAGGGCAGTGTTTCCGTGAAGCAGCGGCTTCACTCGCTCTTCCGTGTAATCAGGAAATTACCGTGATCAATGATACGGTGGCCGCTGCTCTCGGCGGGTGGAGTGAAAACCGGGGCGGAGAAAGCAGCGGGTTTATCGGCTTTATTTACGGCACCGGCACCAATATAGCTTATCCGGAACTGACCGGGGAGATCATCAATATTGAATCGGGAGCTTACCGCGGATTCCCGACCGGTGACATTGACGACCGTTATGACGCGATGCTGATCGATGCCGGTAATGACCGTTTTGAAAAAATGGTTGCCGGGGGGTATCAGGGCGGGCTGATGACGTGCATTCTGCAGACGGCCGCGGAAGAAGCGCTGCTCTCCCGCTTCCTGACGGACACTCTGTTTGTCCCGGAGAAGCCTCCTCTTTCGGCACGCGATATCAGTGCCTTTTCCGGGAATCCGTTCGGGGAGGGCAGGATTGCTGCCGCCTGTGAGAATGATCGGGAACGGTCGGTCCTCTGTACCATCTTTGATGCTGTTACCAAGAGGAGTGCCCTCCTTTGCAGCGTTACACTTACGGGAGCCATGCTGCGCTCCGGCATCGGCCGGTCTGAGAATACCCCTGTTTTCATCACGGCAGAGGGATCGACCTATCAGAAGCAGAAAGGATTCCGGGAGATGCTGGAGCGGTATCTGGCAGAAGCCGGAAAGCAATACGGGCTTTTCTATGTGCTGCAGCATGTTCCCGATGCCGTCCTGAAGGGAACGGCAATTGCCGCTGTTTCAGTTTGATTTAACGCAGCAGCGCCCGGTTTACGGACGTTGCTTTTTGATTGGACAAAATTAGTCAAAAAGAACCATTTGAAGATCTTCAAAACAGGGAAAGGGATCTGTATAATAAGGGCAGAATCAAAAAGAGGAGAGTGCGTCTGTGAGATACGGCTATTTTGACAATAAAAATCGGGAATATGTGATTGATCGTATCGATCTTCCTGTCTCCTGGACGAATTATATCGGGGTCGGAGATCTGTACGGCGTGTTCAACCATACAGCGGGGGGATATCTCCTTTACAAAAGTCCGGAATACCATCGCATTACGCGTTTCCGGCCGAACGGTGTCCCGATGGACGGCCCGGGGCACTATGTCTATCTCCGGGATGAGGAGACAGGGGATTTCTGGTCTGTTTCCTGGCAGCCTGTGGGAAAACCGAAGGAGCATTACTCCTGCCGCCACGGCCTGAGCTATGTGAAGTACTGCAGCGATTACAGTGAGATTGCTGCGAGCCAGACGCTGTTTGTTGCGATGGATGACCCGGTGGAAATCTGGGATGTTCATCTGCGCAATGACGGCACAAAAACGCGTTCTCTTTCTGTATTTTCCTATCTGGAATTCAGCTTCCATCAGGTTGACATGGACAACCGCAACTTCCAGATGAGCTTATATGCTGCGGGAAGCCGCTGTGAAGACGGTGTAATAGAACATGACCTTTATTATGAGGAAAAAGGCTATCAGTTTTTCACATCCGATTTTGTGCCTGACGGTTTTGACTGCCTCCGTGATACCTTTATCGGTCCTTACCGCACGGAACGCAACCCTCTCACGGTAGAAAGCGGAACCTGCCGCGGCAGTTTCGAAAAAGGCGGCAACCACTGCGGCTGTCTCCGGAAAAAGCTGATTCTGAAGCCGGGAGAGGAGACGCGTCTGATTTTCCTCCTGGGAGAAGGAAATCTGGAAGAGGGAAAACGCCTGCGCGGAAAATACACGGCGGAGCGGGTCGATCAGGATTTTCGGCGGCTTGCCGGTTTCTGGGATGAAAAGCTTTCCTGCCTGCAGGTGAGCACACCCAATGAAGGGATGAATACCGAGCTCAACATCTGGAATCTCTACCAGAGTGAAATTAATGTTCTGTTTTCCCGCTTCACCTCTTTTATTGAAGTGGGCGGACGGGTAGGCCTTGGATACCGTGACACTGCCCAGGATGCCATGATGGTGCCTCACGCAGATCCTTCCGCATGCCGCAGGCGGTTGATCGAGCTGCTCCGGGCACTCACGCAGTCAGGGTACGGTCTCCATCTGTTTGAACCGCGCTGGTTTGAACCGGAACAGGAAGAACAGTCTTTCCGCTCACCCACGGTTATCCCGACGCCGGACAGGGCTCAGATTGTTCACGGAATAAAAGACGCCTGTGCCGACGATGCACTGTGGCTGGTTTCCGCTGTGGTACAGTATATCAAGGAGACGGGGGAATTGTCCTTTGCTGACCTGCCGGTTACCTATGCCGACGGCGGGGAGGGCAGCGTTTATGAGCACCTGACGCGCATCCTTGATTTTTCCGCCAGAGAGATCGGCCGGAACGGCATCTGCAAGGGACTGCGGGCGGACTGGAATGACTGTCTGAATCTCGGCGGGGGAGAGAGTGCGATGGTCAGCTTCCTGCATCTCTGGGCAATCAACCGGTTTTGTGAGCTGGCAGAAGCCCTGAAGCGAACTGACGATGCCGAACACTACAGAACGCTTGCCCAAAAGGTCAGAGAAAGGTGTTCTGCCGTTTTATGGGATGGAGAATGGTTCCTCCGCGGTATTACAGCGGATAATCGGAAAATCGGTACCCATACGGATAAAGAAGGCAAAGTCCATATGGAATCGAACACCTGGGCGGTGATTTCCGGTGCTGCGGATCGGGAGCAGGGGATATCCGCCATGGACAGTGTGGACAGATATCTCTTTACGGAATTCGGCCTGATGCTTAACGCTCCGTGCTATACGAAGCCTGACGACGGAATCGGTTTCGTTACGCGTGTCTATCCGGGATTGAAGGAGAACGGCTCCATTTTCAGCCACCCGAACCCGTGGGCGTGGTGTGCAGAGGCGATTCTCGGCCGGGGTGACCGTGCCATGAAGTTTTATAACGCTCTGTGCCCGCCGCTTCAGAATGACCGGATTGAAATCCGGCAGTCCGAGCCGTACAGTTACTGCCAGTTTATTGTTGGGAAGGACCATCCCGCTTTCGGGAGGGCGCGGCATCCGTTTATGACAGGTTCTTCCGGCTGGGCTTATTACGCCGCGACACAGTATCTTCTCGGAATTCAGCCCGGTTTTGACGGGTTGCGTATTGATCCCTGTATTCCGGCGGATTGGAAGGAATTCACTGTCACGCGCAAATGGCGTGGAAGTGAATACATCATTCATGTGTCAAATCCGGATGGAAAACAGAAGGGTGTCAGACAGATTCTGGCAGACGGGAAAGAAACCGATGTGCTTCCGGTCCTTCCGGCGGGAAGTGTCTGCCGTGCAGAAGTAACAATGGGCTGAAAAGGAGGAATCAATCATGATTAAGTTTGGAACAGGTGGATGGCGTGCGGTAATTGCCGACGGGTTTACAAAGGAAAACCTGCAGTTGCTTGCCACAGGCCTTTGCCGGATCCTGGAACAGGACGGACAGAGTGGCGCGGAGATCGCGATCGGCTATGACAGGCGTTTTCTCGCAAAGGAATCGGCACACTGGCTGGCAGAAGTGCTTGCTGCCAACGGTTTCCGGGTGCTGATGGTAAACCGTTCCTCTCCCACGCCGCTTCTGATGTACACGGTAAAAACAAGGGAAATGCCATACGGCCTCATGGTTACGGCCAGTCACAATCCCGCGATATACAACGGCGTAAAAGTCTTCACAAGCGGAGGGCGTGATGCTGACCGTACTGTGACGGACAGGATCGAAGCTGAAATTGCAGCCATAAGTCTGGAGAGCATTCAAACTATCGATTATGATTCGGCACTGGAGCAGGGGCTTGTTCGGGAGGAAAATCCCGCCAACGAATATATAGACAGCATTCTTGAACTGATCGATACCCATGCCATCCGCGACGCGCATCTGAAGATTGCTCTCGATCCGATGTATGGTGTCAGTCAGACCAGCCTTCGTACCATTCTTGCTACCTGCCGTTGTGATCTTGAAGTGATCCATGACCGTCATGACACCCTTTTCGGAGGGAAGCTGCCGGCCCC
>JAGCAN010000113.1 GCA_017652685.1 Oscillospiraceae bacterium | reverse complement strand
TGCCTTGAACGAGGCATATGCAGATGTCAAGGAAGAAGGCATGAACGGGCTGAAAAAGCATCTCACGGCAAATGCACTCAAAACCATTGAGAATGTTGAATCCATTGCTAACCTCGGTACCCTGATTATGGGGAGCAATCCCACAACCCTGCTTCTCAGCAAAATGTCCGACTTCGAGTATACCGTAAAGGACATTCTGAAAGGTTCGGAATCTGCCAGATGTGTGCTCGAATTCTATTACAAGGACACCGTTTCCGGTACCATTGAAATTAAGATGATCAAAGAAGATAAAGAATGGAAGATCGACAGTCTGGGAAATCCGCATTTTGACAAGTTTGAGTTATCCACCAAAGAATCTTCCGCTACATAAACAGGGGATAAAACTACTCAGCAGATCAATTCCTCGTTGACATCTCATTATTCTCTGTGTTTATATATTGATAGTACTACATACTCTCATAATTTCAACAACCAATTTGTTTAATTTTGTTCTAAAACAGACAATTTAGTATAATATGTCGATTTAACATCAAATTGATATAATGCATCAAGAAATCAAGCCTATCAAGAAATATACTTTTATCTACTATTTAGGGAGGGATACTCAATGGCAAAACTGGGCGAAACCGAAAAAACAGAGGCAAAAAAAGAGATCTCTGTTCCTCTTCTGGCTTTTACCTTTTTCTTCTCCGTAGCAATTTACATTCTGTTGCTCGGATTTTACTTCTGGCAGTGGCGTACGGATATCAAACCGGAAAAATAATCGATAAGAAGACCGGGTTTCCCGTCCTTTGGGAATCCCGGTCTTTTTTCGTTTTCGTTGCGTTTATTATTTCTGTCAGGCAATCACAGCAAGATACGTGGAAGATTGCTTTGTTCCGTTTCCCCGACCGTATACGGGACGCCCTCCTCCCGGAGCACGTTGAGAAATTCACCCAGGTACTTTTCGGTGTCGCAGAGCGTTTCGAAAGATATGCAAAACCGGTTGCCTGCCGTGAGGACTTCAAGCATGAGATGTCCCTCGGTGATCGCATAGACGGCCGTGATGAATTCCGATAGCCCGCCCCAATTGACCTTCCCCACATAACTGATATTGAAAGTGTCTTTTGGTCCGCTTCTGAGAGGGCTGTTTTTGGAAGCATAGCGCTGTTTTTTCCGAGCTGTTGACTGCCTGTCGATTTCCTCCCGGTACGCAAGAAGATCGCGATAATACTTCCAGCTTATCTCCGGCTGCATCTGCAGATACATCATGCCTCTTGAAACCGTACTCAGCTTATCAATTGGCCAATCTCTGAGCTTCGGTGTATATCTTGTATGGAGCAGCCTAACAAGATCATGGTAAGTGTTCGGGCATCCGACGTCTTTCTGGTAGTTGCAGACGATGCCTCCGGAGATCTGTTCCGCGTCGGGGAACAGCCTGGAACAGGCGCGATACATAAGTGCACTCAGGATGGAATTCGGGCTTCCGTCATGTTCTCTGGCATACTTCATAAAATAATCTGCTTCAATATCGATGGGAGTAAAGACCTGCTTTTCCACCGGTTTGATGACGTATCCCACAAAATCCTTCATTGGGATGAACGAATCTCCACCGCGATACTCGCCGATCGGTTCATCGTGGGGCAGGGTCTCGAGGTCCGGGATTGCAGTTTCCCCCTCAAGCTGAGGTGAACCGGGCGCGAAAAATCCCTCCGGATTGATCTCATAACCCAGGTCTGTAAAATACTGCCACAACGTAGCTCTGATCCAATACATAGCACCGTAGCCGCCGCAGAAATTGTGTGCAAAATTGAAGTAGATAGTATTCTCCTGATAACTTACCGCAAACAGCAGACCGTTCGTCTGCGTTCCTCCAAGCTTAACAGGCTCGCCCTCTTTGAATACTACAATGGGCAGTGAACAGGGCTCGAGCTCATATGCGCCTTCTTCATTGACACGAACGGTTCTTGCATAGTACGGAAATCGCCGGAAAGCCTTATCTGCTGCTGTCAGGAGAGTCTCCGGGATCACGGGAGCATTCAGGATTATCTTTACCTTTGCCGTATACAGTGTCATCCGGGACACTTCATACAGCAGATAACTGTCAAAATCGTATTTCACTGTAACTTATTCTCCTTCAAGATCTGTTGACCCTGTGCATGAAAAATCTTTCAAGTTGTTTTTCCCTTGTCATATTTGGGTTATTTTATCACAAATATCACTGTTGATCAATCACATACTGGATATCGTGTATATTCAGACAGAGAAAGGTTTTATCGAAGAAATATGAGGAAAGGATTTCAAAGCTAAACAAATACAGGTATTCTGAAATTTGAAAAATCCGGCCTCAAAACAAGAGGTCGGATTTTAGTATTGTGATAGGAAAAATGCATTCAGCTCAAAAGCTGCAGGATTCTGTCAGTCATTCTCTGAAGGTCCGAGCGTTCCCTCAACTCACTGATCAGCTGCAGCGCCTGGGAAGCTTCGTCCGTGATCAGGCCATCGATCTTTGAGCAGAGAAAATGCATCTGTGCCTTTCTTGCGTTCGACGTCCATACCAGCACATTTTTCCCTTGATTGTGAATCTCAGCAACAACTTCCGCCGTAGCAGATTCCTCCTCCAGGGCAAGATAGTCACAGTTCAGCAATGCCGTGTCGCCGAAGGAAGCAAACGTCAGACAGGGTATCTGACGTT
>JAGCAN010000112.1 GCA_017652685.1 Oscillospiraceae bacterium | reverse complement strand
GCGCTTTCTCTCCTCGACGTCGGGAAAGATTCCGTCTGCTGGGATATCGGAACCGGAACAGGAAGCGTGGCAATCGAACTTGCTCTGCATGCCGGGGCAGTCTACGGGATCGAGCAGAAAGAAGATGCCGTTTCGCTTGCTGAGGAAAACCGCAGAGCGTTCGGTGCCTGGAATCTGCACCTGATCCGGGGCTCTGCTCCGGAGGCTCTGAATGACCTGCCGGAAGCGGATGCGGTGTTTGTGGGAGGCACGGGCGGAAGAGGGAAAGAAATCCTTCGTGCTGTTATGGAGAAGTCCCCAAATGCCTGCATTTGTGTGACAGCCGTTACACTCGAAACCCTTCATCTGGCATCCGTTCTCCTTGAAGAAGAAGGATACACGACGGAGATCCTGCAGCTTGCAGCAAGCAGAAGCAGGGTCGTTGGCAGAAGCCATATGATGACAGGTCAGAATCCGATCTGGCTGATTTCCGGGAAAAAGCCATGAAGCAGATTCTGATTACCGCCATGCACAGCGGAGCAGGGAAGACAATCGTCACCTGCTCGCTTCTCGCTACACTGAAGAAGCGCGGAACAGATGTGCATGCCTTCAAATGCGGCCCGGATTATATCGACCCCATGTTTCATACCAAAGTTCTGGGCATTCCTTCCCGGAACCTGGATCTGTTTCTGCAGGGAAAAGATGCTGTGCGCTCTTCCGTTGCGCTTCACGGCGGAGAGTTTGCCGTTCTGGAAGGAGCCATGGGATATTATGACGGGATAAACGGTACGGATGAGGCGAGTGCCTTTGCTGTTGCCGATCTCCTGTCCTGCCCGTCCATCCTTGTCGTGAGGCCGGGTGGCAGCATGCTGACTCTTGCGGCACAAATCAGGGGAATGACGGCTTTCCGGCGCGACAGCCATCTTGTCGGGATCCTGCTTAACGGCTGCCGGGAATCTCTGGCAGGATCCCTGATGCCCGTTTTAGAGCGTGAAACCGGTCTTCCGGTTCTGGGGTTTCTGCCTCCCATGGAGGAGGCTGTGCTTGAAAGCCGGCATCTCGGGCTTCTGACAGCGGAGGAGATCAAAGATCTCTCTGCACGTTTTGCGGCGCTCTCTGCTCAGATGGAACGGACGGTGGATCTTGATGCCCTGCTGCGTCTGGCTTCTCTCTGTGATGGGGAAAAACCGAAGCGAAAAAAATCTCCCCGGGCCTGCACCATCGCGGTGGCAAAGGACGAAGCGTTTTGCTTCTGCTATGCTGACAGTCTCGAAGCTCTTGAGAACGCCGGTGCTGAGCTTGTTTTTTTCAGCCCTTTGCGGGATCGCGCACTTCCCGAGGAGGCCGGCGGGCTTTATCTCTGCGGGGGATATCCGGAGCTCTATGCCGGCCGTCTGGCTGAAAACGCCGCTATGCGGCAGAGTGTCTGCGAAGCGGTGAACAGCGGTTTGCCGACCGTTGCGGAATGCGGTGCATTTTTGTATTTGCAGCAGATGCTGGAAAACGAACGGAAGGAAATCTTCCCAATGTGCGGCTGTTTTCCCGGAACGGGTTTTCAGACAGGGAGCCTGCAGCGATTCGGTTATGAATGGCTCTTGGCAGAGGATAATTCTCTGCTTTTCCGAAAGGGAGAACGGATCCCGGCGCACGAATTCCATTACTGGGATTGTACGGAAAACGGTTCCGATCTATGCGTCGTGAAACCAAACGGAAAAACCTGGCGATGCGGCTATACAGGGCCTGCCTGCTATGCTGCATTTCCGCATTTACATTTGGGAGGAGAGCTTCCGCTGGCGGAACGCTTTGTGGAAGCCTGTATCAGTTATGCTGAGGGTTGAAGAACTGATCACATCTTCGGTGCCTGTTGATTCCGCAGCTGCGGAAGCCGCCGGGCGTCAGTGGAACAGCATCGCCAAACCGCTGGGCAGCCTTGGGCTGCTGGAGGAAGATATCATTCGCATTGCTGCTATGACCGGTAATCCGGACGTTCGGCTGGACAGGCGGGCTCTGCTGGTTTTCTGTGCCGATAACGGGGTAATTGCGCAGGGCGTGGCACAGACTTCCTATACTGTGACGGGAAAGGTAGCATCCGCCCTTGCAAAAGGCACCAGTACGGTCAACGCGATGGCAAGGGCTGCAAATTGTGAAGTGATTCCCGTCGATATGGGTATTCGTAATTATTCCCATACAGAAGGAGTGCTGAACCGTCGCATCGGGAACGGAACGGCAGATATCAGCCGTGGCCCTGCCATGACACCGGAGCAATGCAGGCAGGCTATTGCTTCCGGGGCAGAACTGGTTTGCGATCTTGCCCGGCGGGGAGTAAAGCTATTTGCGGTAGGAGAAATGGGTATTGCAAACACCACGACGGCTTCCGCCGTTACGGCTGTCCTATTGGGTCTGGATGCGGAAAGCATCGTCGGCAGAGGCGCGGGACTTTCCGACGAGGGACTTGAGCGGAAAAAGAAAGCAGTTCTCTCAGCACTGGAAGTAAACCGCCCGGACTCTGCAGATCCGCTGGATGTGCTTGCCAAAGTAGGTGGGTTTGACCTTGCGGGGATGTGCGGCGCTTTCCTGGGGGCAGCGGTTTGCCGTGTCCCGGTCATAATTGACGGGATGATTTCCGCAGCTGCCGCACTTTGTGCATTGCGCCTCAATCCGTGTACGCGGGAGGCGATGCTTGCGAGCCATATCTCTTCTGAGCCCGGATGCTGTGCTCTGATTGAAGCCCTCGGCCTCAAAGCACCGATTCATGCCGGTATGCACCTCGGTGAAGGGAGTGGGGCGATATGCCTTCTCCCCCTGCTGGATCAGGTGCTTGCGGTATATCACAGCGGTCAGACGTTTGAAAAACTGGGAGTTGAGGCCTATACGCCTCAGGTTTGAAGAGTTATGCTGACACTGGTTATCGGCGGGGCGTCAAGCGGCAAGAGCCGTTTTGCGGAAGACCTCGTCCTGTGTCTGCCGGGACATCGGGTTTATCTGGCTACGATGGAAAGGGAAGG